>JBFYYZ010000185.1:0-4728 GCA_041309745.1 Bacillota bacterium
CGCTTGCGGCTGGCTGTTCAGAAAGCACGTGAAAACAATATGCCCGGTGAAAATATCCAGCGGGCCATCCAAAAAGGAGTCGGCGGCCAGGATGGCAGTAGCTTCGAGCAAGCCAATTACGAAGGATATGCTGTTAGCGGTGTGGCAGTGCTGCTTGAGATCCTGACTGATAACCGCAACCGGACGGCAGCAGAAATCAGGCATATTTTTTCCAGACATGGCGGCAGCCTTGGTGAACTAGGCTGTGTTTCGTGGATCTTTAACCGCAAAGGAGCGATTTCTGTCAGTAGCAAAGGGCAGAGTATGGATGAAGATGACCTGATGCTGCTCGCTCTTGAGGCTGGAGCGGAAGATGTTACCGCTGAAGGTGATGATAGCTACACTGTTATTACCGAGGTCGATAATTTTGAGTCAGTTAAACAGACTTTACTCGATCAGGGGATTGAGGTCGTTTCGGACGAAGTAACGATGCTGCCCAGCACATCTGTTGACATCGCTGACCAGGACGAAGCTGCAAAAATTATCCGCCTGCTGGAAGCCCTGGAAGATCACGATGATGTGCAAAATGTTTACGCCAATTTTGATATCCCGGAAGAACTCTTAAGCTAGTGCGGTTTTATCACGCAGGAAAGATAAAGGTGAACCGATGCGAATCTTAGGCATTGATCCGGGTGTTGCCATTACCGGCTACAGCATCCTTGAAGAAAACGGTGCCGATTATTGTTGCATTGCTTCGGGTTGTATCCGGACCGCGAGTGACAGTGAACCGGAACTGCGTTTACTAACCATTTACGACCGGATCACTGAGCTGGTGGATGAGTACAGTCCGCAGGCCCTAGTAGTGGAAAAAATATTTTTTAGTAAGAATGTCCGCACTGCCTTCCAGGTCGGGGAGGCCCGGGGAGTGGTGCTTTTGGCAGCAGCCCGGGCCGGTATTTTGCTGTTTGAATATACACCGCTGCAGGTAAAACAGGCTGTAGCCGGTTACGGTAAGGCAGAGAAAGCCCAGGTTCAGAAGATGGTCCAGCTGTTGCTTAAGCTGCAGCGGCAACCGGCAGTAGATGATGAGGCAGATGCTATGGCTGTTGCACTCTGTCACCTGCAGAACCGCCGTTTCCAGGAGGCGGTCAGGGGAGGGAAGCTTAAGTGATCGATTATGTAAAAGGATGTCTCGTTTCTGCATTGCCCGGTAAAGCGGTGGTTGATGTGGGTGGTGTCGGGTTGGCTCTTGAAATGCCACCTGCCGCAGATGACTTCTCCACCCGGATTGGTGAAGAGGTGATGTTTTATACCCGGTTGCTGGTCAAAGACGACGAGATGATCATTTACGGTTTTCGGGCTGCTGAAGAGCGCAAGCTATTTAATCTGGTACTGAGCATCAGCGGTTTTGGCCCCCGGCTGGCCCTTTCACTGCTCAGTATCTTTACCGTATCGCAGCTCTATATCGCGGTCCTGGAAGAGAATGTTGCTCAGTTGTGTCGTGCCCCGGGGGTTGGTAAAAAAGCGTCGCAACGACTGATCCTGGAATTAAAAGAAAAACTGCCCAAAGTTATCTCCGCCGAGGAGCTGGCAGGTGGATCCCTGGTCAGCAGCGGCAGCTCTATGATTGACGATATTACCGAGGCTCTCTGTGCTCTTGGCTATTCCCCTGGTGAAGCAGCGGTAGCCGTTAGCAGGGTAGCGGAAGAAAACAAGGATGCCTCGCGGGAAGAACTGCTCAAACTGGCCCTGAAAAATATGGTTCGTAATTAAGAGAGGAGCAGCAGATGGAAGAGCGCATCGTGTCAGCCCAGCTTCAACCAGATGATGACCCCCAGATTGAGATCGGCCTCCGGCCACGTACCCTGCAGGAGTATGTTGGTCAGGAGAAGATCAAGGAAAAACTGGCTATATATATCAAGGCTGCCCTGGAGCGTAAAGAAGCGCTTGACCATGTTCTACTCTATGGACCGCCCGGTCTTGGTAAAACAACCCTGGCGCACATCATTGCCGGGGAACTGGGTGTTAGCATCCGTATTACAGCCGGGCCTGCTATCGAACGCCCCGGTGATCTGGCTGCTATTCTGACCAACCTTGGCCACGGGGATGTGCTCTTTATCGACGAAATTCACCGGCTCAGCCGCACGGTTGAAGAAATTCTTTACCCCGCCATGGAAGATAATGCTCTCGATATTATTATCGGCAAGGGACCGGGCGCCCGCTCACTGCGCCTTGACCTGCCGCCGTTTACCCTGATTGGTGCAACCGTGCGGGCCGGACTCTTAACCTCACCGCTGCGGGATCGCTTTGGGGTGGTTGACCGTCTTGATTTTTACAGTCCTTCGGAGCTGGAGCAGATCATCACCAGATCAGCGAGAATCCTCAATGTTCAAACTGAAAAAGCGGGGGCTAATGTTATCGCCCGTGCCTCACGGGGGACCCCACGGGTTGCGAACCGTCTGCTGAAAAGGGTGCGCGATTATGCCCAGGTAAAAGCCGATAATATCATCACCGAAGCGGTGGCGCTTGAAGCTTTGCAGATGCTGCAGCTTGATCATTTGGGCCTTGATGAAATCGATCGCCGCCTGCTTTTGGCCCTGATTGAAAAGTATGAAGGCGGGCCGGTGGGGCTCGATACCCTGGCGGCTTGCATCAGTGAAGAGCCGGAGACCCTTGAGGATGTCTACGAGCCCTACCTGATGCAGCTTGGCCTCCTGAAAAGAACAGCTCGTGGCCGGATGGTTACCGCCGAAGCATATAAATACTTAGGGATCAGGCAGAGCGGCGGAAGCCAGCAGCAACTTTTTTAAGAACTGCTTACGCTAAAAGGTTTTAACCGGACAGGAGAATAACTAAATAATAAAACAGGTGTCCGTTGAGAGAATATCAATTAAAAGACTATGAATATCATTTACCGCAGGAGCTAATTGCCCAGGAACCGCTGGAGCAAAGGGATAGCTCACGGATGCTGGTTATAAACCGCCAGGCTCAAAGCATTGGCCATGATCGCTTTAAAGATTTTGCATCCTACCTGAAAAGTGGAGATCTTCTTGTCCTGAATAATACTAAGGTGATACCGGCCCGCCTAAACGGCATCATTGAGAAAAGCGGTACGCCCGCAGAAATTCTGCTCATTAACCGCCTGAAGAACGGTAACTGGGAGGCGATGGTCAAACCGGGCCGCAAGCTTAAAACTGGCGCTTTAGTATCATTTGATCTTGGCGTGCGGGCGGTTGTAGAAGGCATTGCCGCAGACGGTTTGCGCGAGATCAGCTTCACTGCAGATGAAGCTTTCGAAAAGATTCTTCCCCGGATAGGAAAAGTGCCCCTGCCTCCCTACATCAAGAAGGAAGTAAAAAACCCGGAGCAGTACCAAACCATCTATGCCCGCGAAGAGGGCTCGGCTGCAGCCCCAACGGCAGGGTTTCATTTTACCGATCAGGTTTTTGCTGAACTTGAAGGAAGAGGAGTAAAAAAAGCTTTTATTACCCTGCATATCGGGCCGGGAACTTTTCAGCCCGTTAAAGTGGAAGATATCCGCGAGCACCAAATGCACCATGAGTATTACCGAATCAGCAACGAGACGGCCGGACTGCTTAACAGCGCAAGGATGGAAGGCAGACGGATTATTGCCGTTGGCACCACTGTCTGCCGGGTTCTCGAAACACTGGCTGCTGAGGGAAACCAATTTTCGGTAACAGAGGGTTGGACTGAACTCTATATTTATCCTGGATTTAAGTTTAAGGCTGTCGATGTCTTGCTGACCAACTTCCACCTGCCTCGTTCATCGCTATTGCTGCTGGTCAGCGCTTTAGCCGGTCGTGAGTATATGCTTAAAGCTTACCGCGAAGCGGTTGAACAAAGGTATCGCTTTTTCAGCTTCGGTGACTGCATGTTGATCATTTAGGCATCCCGCTGTCTCGTGGAGTTGAAACGTGAGTTTCATTGACACTGACTGCAGCTTAATATAAGCTATAGAATGGATGAACAGCTTGCCGGTAAAATACAGCTTAATCAAGCAGTGTCAGTTTAGCGGAGCCCGCCTGGGAAAGCTTGAAACAGCACACGGTCGGATCGAAACTCCGGCTTTTATGCCAGTGGGCACCCAGGGCACAGTAAAGGCGATCACCACCGGTGAGCTGGAAGAGATGGGCACAGGGCTGATCTTAAGCAACTGTTACCACCTTTTTTTAAGACCGGGGGTAGAAGTCATTGCCCGCCATGGCGGCCTACACCGTTTTCTCAACTGGCGGGGAGCAATCCTTACCGACAGTGGCGGTTTCCAGGTTTTCAGCCTCGGTGGCATGCGTAAAGTCGATGATGACGGGGTGCTATTTACCTCGCATATCGATGGTTCAACCCACTTTCTTACCCCGGAGCGGGTTGCCAGGCTGCAGAATATTATCGCATCAGATGTAGCTATGGTTTTAGACCAATGCCCGCCTTACCCGGCGGAAAAAGAAGCGGTAGCCATTGCCGTCGAGCGCACAACCAAATGGGCATTAAGGGCCCGGCAGGCTCACATAAACGATCGGCAGGCCTTATTTGCCATCGTCCAGGGCGGGGTTTTTGAGGACTTAAGGCAAATATCAGCCGCGGCGCTGACTGAAATTGGTTTCGATGGTTACGCCATCGGCGGCCTTTCAGTTGGGGAACCAAAAGAGCTGATGTATAAATGCCTGGATCAGACAGTACCGCTGCTGCCCGCAGAAAAGGTCCGTTACTTAATGGGGGTGGGTTCACCTGATG
>JBFYYZ010000186.1:0-26725 GCA_041309745.1 Bacillota bacterium
AACTTCTCCGGTTACTCATGCCAATCCGGTTTACGGTAAACGTAAACCAGGCAGCATTGGCTTGCCGATGCCTGATACAGAATACAAAATTGTTGATGTTGAAACAGGCAAACAGGAAATGCCAATCGGCGAAATTGGCGAACTCTGCCTGCGGGGACCACAGGTTATGGAAGGCTACCTGATCATGCCCGAGGAGACAGCCCATAGCATTCGCGATGGCTGGTTCTACACCGGCGATATTGCCCGCGCCGATGAAGAGGGTTATGTGTTTATCGTTGATCGCAAAAAAGATATGGTTATCGCCGGCGGCTTTAACATTTACCCCCGTGATATCGAAGAAGTGCTCTACACCCATCCAAAAATCATGGAGGTTGCTGTTGCAGGGATAAACGATCCCTACCGCGGTGAGACTCTAAAAGCTTATATCGTCCTCAAAGATGGGGAAACGTTGACTGAAGCAGAGGCTATTGAGCACTGCAAAACTAACCTGGCCCCCTACAAGGTGCCAAAGCTGATCGAATTCAGGGCTGAACTGCCGAAAACGATGATCGGTAAAGTTTTACGTCGCTTGCTCAGAGAAGAAGAGGAAGCCAAAAGCAAACAGCCTAAATAATGAGCCACTAATTAACAGTTTTTTCGTGTATGATTTAACTGACTGGTTAGCACTGAGGATTCTCATTAAAAAGAGAGTCCTCTTTTTATTGCCGCCGAAGGCCTTTACAGTTATAATCCTAACAACAGGAATCTCCAAGAAACGGGGTAAAAATTGTGAGCGCTCCGGTTCCGGATTACAGCAATAATGCACTCTTTGATATTCTGAAAGTGACGACACCTTTTTCGTTTTTAGAAGATCAGGCCATCTCTGCGATCATTAATGAAGCCACCGTGAAAAGTTATGCCAAGGACAGCTTTATTTTTCGCGAAGGAGATCCTTCCAAACAAACCCTTTTTTTTATCCTGGCCGGCAAGGCCAAGGCGCTGGCCAGGCTGGGCAGCGAAGAGTCTGTTACTACCATCAGGGGCAAAGGGGAAATTTTCGGAGTTACTGTGCTGCTTTCCGATGAAGCTTATCCCATATCAATGATCGCCGCTGATGATTTAACCTGCCTGCTAATCAGTCAGAAAGCCTTTCAGCAAACCCTGGCGGGCAACAGTCACTTTGCCGACTTCTTTACCAAGAACCTTGCTGCCAGATTAAAAGAACTTTATTTGACTTTTGCCGACAGCCGGTATGAAGAACAATTTTTTCAGGGCCAGAGTTTAAGGCGGCGGGTAGCCGATATTGCCCAGGACCAGGTTGTTACCTGTCTGCCGATGGACAAAATAAGCGATGTTGCCAGAAAGATGAATAAAAACAGGGTCAGCTCTGTGGTTGTTATGGCTTCCAACGGAAAGCCGTTAGGGATTATCACAGAAAAAGACCTGGTCCACAAAGTTCTCTCCACTGATAAACCAGACTTAAACCGGAGGGCACATGAAATAATGTCCGATAATCTGATTACCGTTAAGCCCGATGATTTTAGTTACCGGGCTCTTTTGATGATGACCAAGTACAATATTAAACATATTGTCATTACTGACGATAACGACGTTTTACATGGCATAATCACTGTCAAAGATTTAATCCGCAATCGTAACAGTGGAGCGCTTTCGATTATCAGGCAGATTGAATATCAGGACAGCTTTGAGGGATTAGCGGGTTTAATCCGGGAAATAGACCAGGTTCAGCAGGCTCTGTTGACCGAACGGGCTTTTGCCTCTGAAATCTGTTCCCTGCTCTCTGAATTATATGATCGGATCACACGGCGGGTAATCCAAATTGCCGAAGCAGAAATGATCAATGAAGGTTGGGGGAAACCTCCGGTGGATTACTGCTTCATCACGATGGGCAGCGCCGGGCGTAAAGAGCAGTATGGGCGAACAGATCAGGATCACGGCATTATTTATGCCGATCTAAACAACGAAGAACAGGAAAAAACTGCTGAATATTTTCTAGCCCTCGGCAAAAAAATAGTATCCGGCCTGGAAATGTGCGGTTTCAGGCGCTGCAGCGGCTTTGTGATGGCTGACAATCCCCAGTGGTGCCAGCCCCTCTCTGATTGGAAAAACATGCTAAGCAGTTGGACAGCTGCCCTTGATCCGAAGGATATCCGCAACATGACAATTTTTCTCGACTATCGCTACCTCTACGGAGAATCCGCTCTTTGTGAACAACTAAAAGATTACAGCACCCGGCTTTTTAAAGACTCGAAGCACGCCCTCCTTTTCATGGCCGAAGACGATCTGAAACACCGGGTGCCCCTTAATATTTTTGGCAACATCATCACCCGCAGAACCAGCAGTAAAAAACGAAAAGTGAACTTAAAAGCTGAAGTTATGGTGCACCTGGTTGATTGTATTCGCCTTTTTGCCCTGCGTGAGGGAATCCGGGAAACAAACAGCTTCGACCGAATCCACAGTTTAAAGACCAGGGGAGTATTCAAGGCCGATGACGCTGAGTTTATCGAGGCGGCTTTTGAGTCTTTGTTGATGTTTAGAATCCGTAATTCTTTAGACCGTCTGCGGGAAGGGCACGACCCTGATAATGTTATCGATCTGAGCCAACTCAATAAAAAAGAACGCACTCTGCTTAAGGAAGCAATGTTGGTAGTAAATCGTCTGCAAACCCTTACTGATCATTCCTTTCATGTCCATAAAGCCTGAAGAAGGCGAGGAGATACGGATGAAAAACAATAATATTCATTATGAACCGGATTACAACCTGCTGAACCGCAAAGCGAAAAAAAACGAAACGATGCCCCGGACCAGCAGTAGTGAAAGACTGATCAACCGCCTGTTAACCGGAGCAAAACAACCGGAACCGATCGCTAATGATCCTGCCATTTTTGAAAAGCTTTCAGAGGAAATATCGACGATCAAAGCGAACATCGATTGGGAACAAAACCTCATGGATGCATCGTATGTTGTTTTTGACACCGAGACCACCGGTCTGCACCCTTACATGGACGACGAAATCATGGCCATCGGTGCGTTGACGATCAAAAACGCTAAAATATTCACGGATGATAATTTTTATCGCCTTGTCAACCCCAGGCGCCCTATCCCACCGGTTGCCAGGCGCATCACCGGCATTGATGATGGCATGGTAAAAGATGAGCCGCAAATTATCCCTGCGCTGCTCGATTTTTTAAGGTTTTGCGGGCCGCGGATTCTCATTGCTCACAACGCGCCCTTTGATCTGGCCTTCATCAATATCAAGATCAGTGAATCCACCGGCAGGCGTTTTGTTAATCCGGTGATTGATACCGTGCTGCTCACTTCAGCACTTCATTATTCAATAGGAGATTATTCGCTGGAGAACCTTTCAACTGTTTTCAAACTGGATTTAAGCGGCAGGCATCACGCCCTTGGCGATGCTCGCATTGCAGCAGAGCTGTTCTTAAAGATTCTTCCCGAGTTGGCCAACCGCGGCATCACCAACCTCCACCAGTTAGCTGCTCTTTTCAGCGATTCAGACCTGACCAAAGGCTATCCGCTGATCTTTTAAAGTTTTAAAGACTCGATGGCCTTTTCGATCTGCACCTTCACCGCTGCGGGAGCTGTCCCGCCCCGACTGCTCCTGGCTTCAACCACCCGGGCCGGATCAAATAGCTCGTCAATTCTTTCGGCCAGGGTTGGGTGAAAACTGATCCGCTCCTCCTTGTTCAGTTCCCGCAGGCGCTTATTGTTACGGGCCGCGTAAGCAATCATTTCCCCGACAATGTGATGGGCATCCCTGAAAGCAAGCCCTTTCGAAGCCAGGTAATCGGCAATATCTGTCGCACATAGATAATCGTCATCAACCGCTGCTGACAGCCGTTCTTTTTTTATAACCATGGTTTGCAGCATCCCTGCAAAGAGGGGCAAGATCACTTTCAGGTGATCGATGACATCAAAAAGGCCTTCTTTATCTTCCTGCATATCCTTGTTGTAAGCCAGAGGGAGGCCTTTCATCATGGTTAACATTGCCAGCAGGGCCCCGTAAACCCGGCCTGTTTTGCCGCGAATGAGTTCAGCAACATCAGGGTTCTTCTTCTGTGGCATCATGCTACTGCCGGTAGTGTAAGCATCGTCAAGCTCAATGAAACCAAATTCAGCGCTGCTCCAGAGGATCAATTCCTCGCAGAATCTGCTTAAATGCATGATCAGAATTGATGCGAAAGCTAAAAAATCGATCAGGTAATCGCGATCGCTTACCGCATCAATGCTGTTTTCGTAGAGTGAACCAAAGCCAAGCTTTTCGGCAACAAACTCCCGATCAATCGGAAAACCAGTTCCGGCCAAGGCGCCGGCGCCTAGCGGCATCAGATCGGTGCCTTTTGCTACCCCTTTAATCCGTTCACGGTCACGCCCAAACATCCAGAAATAAGCAAGCAGGTGGTGGGATAATAAAAGTGGTTGTGCTCGCTGCAGGTGGGTGTACCCGGGAATGATCAAATCTTCATTTTCCCGGGCCAGTTCAATTATTGTTACCTGCAGTTCTTTAAGCCGCTGATCGATGAGGGCAAGCTCTTCACGCAGGTAAAGGTGCATATCAAGCGCTACCTGGTCGTTGCGACTGCGTCCGGTGTGCAGTTTTCCTCCTGCCGGGCCGATTTTTTCGATTAGCCGTTTTTCAATATTCATGTGAATATCTTCAAAGGCAAGATCTTCCGGGAAAGTGCCGGCTTCGATTTCCGCTGCTATTTCTTTGAGTCCCCCGACAATAGCTGCCGCTTCGGCCACAGTAATAATGCCCTGCGCGGCGAGCATTTCAGCATGGACAATACTACCCTTAATGTCGAAAAGAGCCAGGCGCCGATCAAAAAGCAGTGATGCAGTAAACTCTAATACCCGATCGTCCAGTTCTTTTTCAAAACGGCCCTGCCATGGTTTTTTCAGCTTCCTGTCGCCTCCCTGCTCTTTTCTTTCTTCAGCCTCATCATGCCCTTAATAGTCAGCGGCAGCCCGTAGAGATTGATAAAACCCTGGGCGTCTTTCTGTTCAAACAGCTCATCTTGTTCAAAAGTTACCATACCGTGATGATAAAGAGTATGCGCTGATTCGCGACTGCTGACCGCTATATTGCCCTTGTAGAGCTTCATGCCAATTGTCCCGGTAACCGGTTCCTGGGTTTTTTGAATAAAACCGTCCAGCGCTTCACGCAGCGGTGTAAACCAAAGCCCATAGTAAATCATTTCTGCGTATTTAAGAGCTATCCCTTCCTTGTAATGGTAGGTTTCGCGATCAAGAGTATAATGTTCCAGCTCCCGGTGGGCAAAAGCAATCAGGGTCCCGCCGGGAGTCTCGTAGATACCCCGGGATTTCATCCCCAGGAGGCGGTTTTCAACCATATCGACCCGGCCGACACCATGCCTGCCGGCAATGGTATTAAGCTCCTCAACCAGCTGCACCGGTCCCAGAGCTTTACCATTAACGGCAACGGGAATACCCTGTTCAAATGTTATGGCAACTTCTTCGGGCTGGTCGGGTGCATCCATCGGATCTACAGTCAATTTGAACATATCTTTCTCCGGTTCCCGATCAGGATCTTCCAGGATCCCGCCTTCAAAGCTGATATGCCAGATATTGCGGTCGATACTATATGGCTTTTCAGCCGTAACCGGGATCGGTATGCCATGACTGCAGGCATAGTTCATGCAATCGGTCCGTGACTGAAGCTCCCACTCACGCCAGGGCGCAACTATTTTTAAGTACGGGTTAAGGGCCTTTACGGCAAATTCAAACCGCACCTGGTCATTGCCCTTGCCGGTAGCCCCGTGCGCTACGGTTGTAGCCCCTACTTTTTCAGCTATTTCAACCAGCCTCTTGCCGATTAGCGGCCTGGCAATAGCGGTGCCGAGCAGGTATTTACCTTCGTATACCGCTCCCGACTGAACCATCGGGAAGATGTAGTCTTTAACCAGTTCTTCCCTGATGTCTTCGATAAAGATCTGCGAGGCACCGGTTTTGATCGCCTTCTCTTCTAAGCCTTCCAGCTCGCTGTCGCCCTGACCGACGTTAGCCGTCATTGCCACGATTTCGTAATTGTATTTTTCCTGCAGCCACTTAACAATAACTGATGTATCCAGCCCTCCCGAGTAAGCAAGGACCACTTTTTCTTTAGCCATTAATAATTTCCTCCTTTTAATTAAACAGTTTGCTCTGCTTTCGTTTATGCTGATAAAATAGTACTTAAAATTGCCAGCCCTTGCTGTAACTCTTCCTGACTGACTGTTAAGGGGGGTAAAAACCTTAATGTTGTGTCCCCGATGGCATTGATTAACAAACCTGCGGCCATGCACTTTTCCTGGATTTCTTTGGCCAGCGGCTGATGCAGCTCCAGGGCGCAGATTAAACCAAGGCCCCGAAATTCTTTGATTAAAGCAGGATACTTATCTTGCAGCGCTTCACAATCTTTTTTAAATCTCTCGCCCTTGGCTTGTACCTCTGCTAAAAAACCTGGTGCATAAAGGATTTTTAAAACCGCCAGGGCAGCAGCGCAGACAACCGGGTTGCCACCAAAAGTAGATGCATGATCGCCCGGTTGAAATAGATCGGCATAGGGCTGAGCAACAATTAAAACGCCCAGTGGCAAACCCCCGCCAAGCCCTTTGGCAGCTGTTATCAGGTCGGGGCTGACTGCCCAATTTTCAGATGCCCATAGTTTTCCGGTTCTGCCCATGCCACACTGCACTTCATCAAAAATCAGCAGCAGACCCTCGCGATCACATAACTCACGCAAGCCTTTGATAAATGATGGCTCGGCCGGGTATATTCCGCCTTCTCCCTGGATCGGCTCAATGATAATCGCAGCGGTTTGATCGTCAACCAACTTTTCAAATGAAGCCAGATCATTAAATGTTGCGTACGAGAATCCTTCCACCAGCGGTTCAAATGCTTTACGGTATTTTACCTGCCCCGTTGCCGTCAGGGCCGCGAAAGTTCTGCCGTGAAAAGAACGCTCCGCGGCAATTACTTTGTAGCGACCGGGCTGAAGTTTTCTAACCAGCTTAAAAGCCGCTTCGTTTGCTTCCGCACCGCTGTTGGCAAAGAACACCTTACCGGAATTCCCGGTTTTCCCGATCAGCTCTGAAGCCAACTCCGCCTGAGGTCCGGTGTAATAAAGATTAGAAGTGTGGCTCAGCAAAGATACCTGCCGGCAAACTGCCTCGACAACCCGGGGGTGACAGTGGCCGAGAACATTAACCGCCAGCCCCCCTAACAGATCAAGGTATTTCTGGCCCTGGTCATCCCAGACATAGGAACCTTCGCCCCTAACCAAACAGGGAGTGAATCCGGGCTGCCTGTTGTAAGTGTTAATGATAAATTCTTTTTCTAACTCCTGAATGTTTTTCATTTGTTAACTCCCTTATCTCTTTTCAATCAACGAGTCACCATAGTGCCAATTCCGGCATCGGTAAAGATTTCAAGTAAAAGTGAGTGCGAAACCCTGCCGTCTATAATGTGGGTCCGCCTCACTCCGCCATCCAAAGCCATCAGACATGACTCAACCTTCGGGATCATCCCTCCTTTAATGTTTCTGTTTACAATCAGATCGCGGATCTTACGCCTCGTTATCGATGATATAAATTCTCTGGTTTGGTCTTTCTCCTGGTAAACCCCTTCAACATCAGTAAGAATAATCAGCTTTTCTGCTTTTAAGGCAACCGCCAGTTCTCCCGCTACATGATCGGCATTAATATTTAAGCTTTCTCCGTTAAACCCCGCACCGATGGATGATATCACCGGAATATAGCCATTGTCACTTATCGTATGCACGATCGCGGGATTAACCTGAAAAATTTCACCCACCCGCCCAAGGTCGGCCCTGGATCCATCAGTTGTACCTTCCATCAGGGGACCTTCTTTTCGTCTGGCCTGAATTAGCTCGGCATCCCGGCCACTTAAGCCTACTGCCTTGCCACCCTGCCGGTTAAAAAGGCTGACCAGATGCTGGTTCACCTTGCCCATCAGGACCATCTCGACAATTTCCATCGTTTCGTCATCGGTCACCCGCAAGCCATCGACAAACTGAGGTTCTTTGCCCAGCCTCAGCATGACCTCGTTTACCTCTTTACCTCCGCCATGCACCAGAATCGGTTTAACCCCGATAAATTTAAGCAAAATCAGATCAACAATTACCGATTCCATTAAATCGGGGTTTACCATGGCCTGCCCGCCATACTTTACTACAAAGTATTTTCCCGTATAGGCGCGCATATAGGGAAGAGCTTCAACCAGCACTTCAGCTTTCTGGATACTCAGCAGCGCTTCCTGATTCAACATGACACCTGCTCTCTTATGTGCGATAATTACTGTTTATGTTGATATATTCATGGCTCAGGTCAGTTCCCCAGGCAGTTATCTCAGCCGGCCCCTGGTTCAGATTGACGAGAATATCGAGATCATGCCCCGATAGGTACAATTTCATTTTGCTTTCGCTGAAAGGGACAGCCCCGCCATTTCTGGCAACCTGGTACGGGCCGATAAAGATATCTACCTTTTCCGGATCGAAATCAACTCCGGCATAACCGAGAGCCGCTATAATCCGGCCCCAGTTGGCATCCTCTCCGTAAAAAGCGGTTTTTACCAACGGTGAATTCAGGATGCTACGGGCCATAATCCTTGCACCTTTTGCATCCATTGCCCCGCTGATGTCTAGCTTGAGCAACTTGGTGATGCCCTCACCATCCCCAACAATCTGCAGGGCCAGATCAAGGCAAACCCGGTTCAGGGCCTCTTTGAAATAGGTTAAAACAGCGCTTTCTTTGTCAATTTCAATCTTCGAAGCGCCATTAGCCAGCAGCAGAGCTGTATCGTTGGTTGATGTGTCACCGTCAACTGTGATGGCATTAAAAGAGGCATCAGCTGCCGCAGTAAAGATCTCCTGCAGCAGGGTGTGCTCAATCCTGGCATCGGTTGTCAGAAAGGCCAGCATCGTTGCCATGTTCGGGCAGATCATCCCCGAGCCTTTAGCCATTCCACCGATCATAAATTCACCGCCGCCCGGTACTACAACCCGGCAGGCAGAACGCTTAACTGTTGTGTCAGTGGTCATTATTGCTGATGCTGCATCCAGATCATCGCTGTCTGCCCTTGTCAGCAAGCCGGAAATCCTCTCAATACCGGTGACAATTTTATCCATCGGTAACTGCTCACCGATTACTCCGGTCGAACAAACCATCACCTGGCTACTTTTTACGCCAAAACTGGCAGCAGTCTTTTCAGCCATCAGGACGGCATCCTGCCTGCCCTGTTCACCGGTGCAGGCATTGGCATTGCCGCTGTTAACCACCACTGCCCGGATCGGGTTTAAGAGGTGCGCCCGGCAGAGATGCACCGGGGCGGCCTGCACAATGTTTTTTGTAAAAACGCCCGCCGCAACAGCATCATGCTCACTGTAGATCACGGTCAGATCCTTGCTGCCATTCCTGATACCGCAGGACATTCCCGCTGTTACATAACCTTTTGCGGCAGTAATCCCTTTATCCTCAATCTTGCTGATACTGTAATCATTCTTCATTAGTGCACTCTCCTGTATGCTAGATAGCCAGCTGCTCTAATCCGGTTTCTTCCGGTAGGCCGAAGCTGATGTTCATGTTTTGAATTGCCTGGCCGGAAGCACCCTTCACCAGGTTATCAATGGCCGACATGATCACCAGTAGCCCGGTTCGTCGATCTAACCTCAATGCCAGATCACAAAAATTTGTGCCCCTCACAAAACGGGTTTCAGGTAAACTTTTTTGATCATAAATCCGGATAAAATAGCTTTCCCTGTAGTAGTCTGTGTAAAGCGCTGTTATCTCTTCAAGACTTAACTCACCTTGAAGCTGCACATAGATGGTACTGAAAATACCCCTGATCATCGGCACCAGGTGAGGTGTAAAAGCAATTGTAGTTTTTTTGCCGGTAAGCCGGCCCAACTCCTGTTCTATTTCAGGTGTATGTTGATGAGAAAAAACCCTGTAGGCTTTAAAGTTTTCCGAGCATTCCGGAAAATGAAAAGGCTGCTTAGGTGCACGGCCAGCCCCTGAAACCCCTGATTTTGAATCAACAATAATCATTTCTAAATGGGCTAACCGGTTTGCCAAAAGCGGCGCCAGGCCGAGGATGATCGAAGTGGGATAGCAACCGGGGTTGGCAATTAAATCGGCGCTCTTGATCTCTGCCCGGTAGAGTTCTGTTAACCCGTAGACAGCTGAAGAGAGCAGTGAAGGGTGCGGGTGCTTAAAATCATACCAACTTTGATAAAGGGCAGGATCTTTTAACCGGTAATCGGCGCTTAAGTCGATCACCTTTAAACCGCGTTCAAGCAGCGCCGGCACCACTGCTGCAGACTGTCCGTGGGGCAGGGCACAAAAAACCAGCTCGGCTGAGTCTGGTATGTTTTCAATTTTCAGGGCCTCCAGCTGCAGATTGATCCGCTTCTGAAACTGGGGGTGAACGCTGCTGTAGGGTTCACCGGCACTGCTTTCAGAGCTGAGAAAAACAAGATCCGCTTCCGGATGACCCTGGATGAGACGGACCAGCTCTGATCCCGTATATCCGGTTGCGCCAACTACTGCTACTTTAATCATCAACAACCCTCCAAATAAAATAACCCCTCATCCTAAAAAGGACGAAGGGCTCGCGGTACCACCTTTATTGATCGGCAAATTATATGCCGAACCACTTAAACCGTTTTCATGAAAAACGGCCTTGATAACGGTATAAAACCGGGACAGCCTACACACCGGTATAAACCGGCTTCAACCACCACCTCCGGGGTGCGCTTCACCGCTTGTTTTAAGTCCGGACTTTCACCAACTCCGGCTCGCTGCTACCGCCACAATACGGTTACTCTCCCCATCACGGGCTTTATAATATTGTAACAGATTCTACAACAACAGCTTTAAAGCTGTCAAGGATTAATTGAACTTTATTTTTCTGCTTTTTATAGCGGTATATTGCCGTGCTTACGCATCAACCGCTGTTCGCGCTTGTTCTCAACCATTTCGAGCCCCCGGATCAGGTAAGCCCGTGTCTGGCGAGGATCAATTACCTCATCGATCCAGCCCCGGGCTGCCGCAATGTAGGGGTTGGCATATTTATCCCGGTACTGCTGGACCAGTTCCTGCCGTTTGGCATCTTGATCTTCAGCCGCCTCCAACTCACGCCGGTTAACAATGTTGACCGCCCCTTCAGGGCCCATAACTGCAATTTCGGCAGTTGGCCAGGCCAGGCAGAGATCGGCGCCCAGCGAGCGGGAGTTCATGGCAATGTAGGCGCCGCCGTAGGCCTTTCGCAATATAACAGAAATCTGGGGCACAGTCGCTTCTGAATAAGCATAAAGCACTTTTGCCCCGTGGCGAATAATGCCACCCCATTCCTGTTCTACTCCGGGCAGGTAACCGGGCACATCAACAAAAGTGATCAGGGGCAGGTTGAAACAGTCGCAAAAGCGAACAAAGCGGGCAATCTTATCGGAAGAGTTTACATCAAGACACCCGGCTTTGAACATTGGCTGGTTGGCAATCACCCCGACCGGTTTGCCGCCGAGGCGGGCGAAACCGACGACCGCATTCTGGGCATAACCCTCATGCACTTCCATCAGATCGCTATTATCGACAACCCTTTTTATTACATCACGCACATCATAAGAACGATTTGGATTGTCCGGCATAATCGTCAACAGCTCTTCCTGATTTAATTCAGGCTCGCTGAATACAGCCAGCGGTGGATCGTCAACGTTATTGGAGGGCAGAAAACTGAGCAGGCGGCGAATCTGGGCAAAACACTCTTCCTCCTGATCGGCGTAAAAATGAGCAACGCCACTGGTCTGGTTATGGGTAGCAGCGCCACCCAGTTCCTCGGCAGAGACCTCCTCCCCGGTTACCGCCTTGATTACCTGCGGTCCGGTAATAAACATATTACCGATCTTACTGACCATAAAAACAAAATCAGTGATCGCCGGAGAATAAACTGCGCCACCGGCACAGGGGCCCATGATCACCGAAAGCTGGGGGATAACCCCCGAGCATAAAGTGTTGCGGTAAAAGATCGATCCAAAACCGTTAAGCGAATAAACCCCTTCCTGGATCCTCGCCCCCCCGGAATCGTTAAGCCCGATAACGGGAGCTCCGTTCTGGGCCGCCAGGTCCAAAACCCGGCAGATCTTGGCTGCATGGACTTCACCGAGCGAACCGCCGGCAACTGTAAAATCCTGGGCATAAATATAAACGCGGCGACCTTCAATTGTTCCGTAACCGCTAACCACCCCTTCACCGGGATTGGGGTATTCAAGCGAGCTGGCATCCTCCAAACCGGTCTGGGCAAAGGTGCCAATCTCTACAAAACTGCCCTCATCTAAGAGCTTGTTCAGCCTTTCCCTGGCTGTCAGCTTGCCTTTGGCATACTGGTCTTCAATTCTTTTTTCGCCGCCACCCGCCATGGTCCGGTTTCTTCGCGCTTCGAGGTGTTCTAGTTTATCTTTCATAACACTCACCGCTTTCTTCACGATTCTTAATACTGGTTAACGTTCACAAATCTCTATTAACACCCCGCCTGTTGATTTGGGATGCAAAAAGGCGATCTTTGCCCCACCTGCTCCGTAGCGTGGTTTTTGATCAATCAGCGCTACTCCCTGCTGCTTCAACTGCTCAAGTTTTTCTTCAATATTTGAGACCCTGAAGGATAAATGGTGTACGCCGCCGCCTTTTTTTTCAATAAACTTACCGACCGGGCCTTCAGGGTCGGTTGATTCCAATAGCTCAATCTTACTTTCGCCAACCGGTAAAAAAGCAACTTTAACTTTTTGCTCTTCAACTACCTCTATGCCTTTACAGTTTAGACCCAGTTGATCGCGGTATAGTTTTAGAGCTTCATCAAGACTGGCAACTGCGATCCCGATATGATCTACCTTCTCAAACATTTATATCCCCCCATCCCTTAACTTAATTCAAGTTTGTTCCTGATGAAATTAACAATATCCACTGTTGATGAACCGGGTGTAAAAACTTCAGCCACTCCGTGTTCTTTCAGGTAAGCAATATCATCGCGGGGAATAATACCGCCAACAAGAACGATTATATCACTGCTCTCCTGCTCGCGCAGCATCTCAACCACCGGCGGGATTAATTGCATGTGCGCTCCGGACAAGATGCTTAAACCGATCACCTGGACATCTTCCTGCAGTGCCGTTTCCACAATTTGTTCCGGTGTCTGTCGCAAACCGGTATAGATAACCTCCATACCGGCGTCCCGCAACGCCTGGGCTACGACCTTCGCCCCGCGATCGTGGCCATCGAGGCCAATTTTACCGACCAGGACCCGAACCAGTTTATCGGACATCGTACTACCTCCTTCGCGATTCAAACTGCATTTGCAGTTATCCGCTTCAATTTAAATCGTGATCTGCTGCTGGTACTCACCAAATACATCACGCAAAACCCCGCAAATTTCACCGAGAGTGGCGTAAGCTTTTACCGCTTCGAATATCGCGGGCATCAGGTTATCGCTGCCCTGAGCAGCTCGCCTCAGTTCCTGCAGGGTTTCTGCCACTTTGGCCTGGTTACGGCTGAGTCTGACTTCTTTAAGCCGCTCTACCTGTCTCTGGCTGGTAGCGGGGTCCATTTTTAAAAGATCGATCGGCTGTTCACCGCTGATCGTAAAGCGGTTTACACCAACCACCACCCGCTCCTCTGATTCGATCTCTTTCTGGTAACGATAAGCGCTGGCCTGAATTTCTTTTTGAATATAGCCTTTTTCAATTGCTTCGACAGCACCGCCGATCTCATCGATTTTATCAATATAGCTTAAAATATCGTTTTCAACCTGATCGGTCAGTTTCTCAATGAAATATGATCCGCCCAGCGGATCGACCGTGTCGGTAACCCCGATTTCATAGCCGATTACCTGCTGGGTGCGCAAAGCCAGCAGCACGGAAGGCTCGCTGGGTAAAGCGAGCGCTTCGTCACGCGAATTGGTATGCAGTGATTGAGTGCCACCTAATACCGCGCTAAGCGCCTGGTAGGCTACACGCATCAGGTTAACGTCAGGCTGCTGGGCTGTCAGGGTGGAGCCTGCCGTCTGGGTGTGGAACCGCAGCATCATCGAGCGCGGGTTTTTGGCTCCAAAACGTTCTTTCATCAGGCGGGCCCAAATCCTTCTGGCCGCCCTGAATTTTGCAATTTCTTCAAAAAAGTTCGAGTGGGCATTAAAGAAGAAGGATAAACGGGGAGCAAACTGGTCCACTTCCAGCCCCGCGGCTACTGCCGCTTCAACATAGGCAATGGCATTGCCCAGGGTAAAAGCCACTTCCTGGACCGCCGTGGAACCGGCCTCACGAATGTGATAGCCGCTGATGCTAATCGTATTCCAGTTTGGAATCATTTTGCCGGCATAGGCAAAGATGTCAATAATAATGCGCATCGATTCCCGTGGCGGGAAAATGTAGGTGCCCCGGGCAACATATTCCTTTAAAATATCATTCTGGATGGTGCCGTTGAGCTGTTCCATCGCAATACCCTGTTTTTCGGCCACCGCCATATACATAGCCAGCAATACCACAGCCGGAGAATTGATCGTCATTGAGGTGCTGACCTTGTCAAGGGGGATTTGATCCATCAAAATCTCCATATCCGCGAGCGAATCGATCGCCACCCCCACTTTACCCACTTCGCCGCGGGCCAGGGGGTGATCCGAGTCGTATCCGATCTGGGTCGGTAGATCAAATGCTACACTGAGGCCGGTTTGACCCTGCTCCAGCAGATAGCGAAACCTTTCGTTGGTTTCTTCAGCGCTGCCAAAGCCCGCGTACTGACGCATGGTCCAGAGGCGCCCGCGGTACATGGTCGGTTGAATCCCCCGTGTATAGGGATACTCACCCGGCCAGTTAAGCTGTTCTTGGTACTTAAATGATTCCAAATCCAGGGTATCGTAGACCCTTTCGATCTCATAGTCAGAATCAGTCTTGAATGTTTTGCTTTCCGGGTGCTTTTCCAAAGATTTATTTACTTTTTCACACCAGGCCTCTTTTGCTGCAGCGAGCTCCGTATTATTCTGCTGCTCACTCATTGTTGCTTCAGCCTCCTTTCTGATCACCCAAAAATACTTAAACTTTTTCTTTGATAAACCTGACAATTTCATCGGGTAAAGCCGCAACTTTAACCCCGGCTGCGGTAAGCGCTTTTACTTTACCGTCAAAGGTCCCTTTACCCCTCTCGATAATCGCCCCGGCATGGCCCATTCTTTTGCCCGGAGGAGCGCTTTTCCCAGCCAGGTAAGCGACAACCGGTTTACTGATTTCCCTGGCAATAAATTCTGCCGCTTCTTCCTCGGCGCTGCCACCGATTTCTCCAACCAGCACAATCGCTTTCGTTTCCGGATCGGCTTCAAACTGTTTTAAAACATCGATAAAGTGCAAGCCAACCACCCGGTCTCCGCCAAGGCCGACTACGGTTGTGGTCCCGGTTTGATTGGCCGTCAGATGGCCAACTATTTCATAACAGAGGGTTCCACTGCGCGAAACCACCCCGACCGGACCGGGAATAAAATACTTGTTAGGCATAATGCCGATTTTGCAGTGACCCGATGAAACAAGGCCGAAAGTATTGGGGCCAACTACCACAGCATCCTTGGTTTTAGCATAAGCCATGATATCCATCGCATCATGAAGCGGGATATGTTCAGGGATCAGCACCACTAGTTTAATACCGGCATCCAAAGCCTCAAGCGCGGCATCGCGGGCAAAGGGCGCAGGAATAAACAGAATCGATGCTTCAGCAGGCTGTTTCTCCATCGCTTCGAAGACTGTATCAAAAACCGGTACCCCTTCAACACTCTGCCCGCCTTTGCCCGGCGATACTCCTCCGACAATTCCGGTGCCGTACTCCAGCATCTGCCCGGTATGAAACGAGCCCTGTTTTCCCGTAATGCCCTGAACCAGGACCCGGGTCTGCTTATTTATGTAAATAGCCATTTAAACTACTCCTTTCAAACTTTTTGTCTGACCAACCTGAATCTTAAAAATTCAGGTAAACCATAATGCGGGAACGAGCGGTTAGTAAGCTTTGGCAGATTCCACTGCCTGGCGCACCGCATCATCCATGGTGCTGAAAACCCTGATCCCTGCATTTTCTAAGATTGCCTTTCCTTCAGTTTCGTTGGTCCCAACGAGGCGAAATGATACAGGAAGATCAAACCCTTTGCTTTCCCTGACCTTGATAAAAGCTTCAGCCACCACATCGCAGCGAGTAATACCGCCAAAAATGTTGATTAAAAGCACCTTGGGGTTGGTGCCAAGCAGAAGTTCAAGGGCCTGGGAAGTTCTTTCCACATCTGCCCCGCCCCCGAAGTCAAGGAAGTTAGCAGGCTGCCCGCCATAATGCTCCACGATATCAAGAGTAGCCATGGTAATCCCGGCACCGTTGGCCATGATCGCAATGTTGCCATCGAGTTCAACATAGGCCAGGTCAAGTTCTTCAGCGCGCAGCTCGAGAGCGGTTTTCTCCTTGATCTTCGGCAGGGTGGGATGGCGGTATAGTGCATCATCGTCGATGGTCACCTTGGCATCGGCCGCCACCAGGCCCTGCGGAGTGACCGCCAGGGGGTTAATTTCAGCCAGTTCGGCATCCAGATCCCGGAAAAGCTGATACAGCTTGGGCATAAAAGATAAAAATTCTTTTTGCAGGCTGCCGCTTACGCCCAGCCGGCGGCATATTTCACGGACCGTATAATCCTGCATGCCGATAGAAATATCGACAGGCCATTTAATCATCCGCTCTTCCGGAACATCCTCGATATCCATTCCGCCGTCTAATGAGGCAAGGACGATCGGTCTTTTGGTTGAACCATCAACGGTCAAAGCCAGGTACAGTTCCTGTTCAATTTGCAGTTTTTCTTCAACCAGCAGTTTTTCCACGACCAGATCGTTTAGTTTCATTTGCAGAATACGTCCGGCCTCTTCACGGGCCTGATCCGGGCTGGAAGCAAAGGAGATACCCCCTGCTTTGCCCCTTTTGCCGCTTAAAACCTGGGATTTAATAACCACATCACCCAGTCCGGCAGCAACCTCAGCAGCTTCTTCTGCGCTAGCCACAACTTTACCGCGCGGTACCGGGATGCCATATTCCTTAAAAAGTTCTTTACCAAGATACTCATAAAGTTTCAATTTACTGCCTCCATTCTCCTGATCTTTTGCTAACTGCTGTATTTTTTCAGTTTATTATACAGAGTAGCGAGGGAAATATTCAAGGCCTGGGCCGCTTTTTTCTTGCCTTCCAGGTTTTCGCCATACCTGGTCAGAGCTAATTTAAGCATTTTTTCTTCCATCTTTTCAAGTGGCACGATCTCCTCAAAATCAGAGAGGTCATGTAAACCAAGGCGCCCAATGTAAGGCAGCAGATGATGGTATTCGATAACCGGTCCGTCTGCTTCAATCATCGCCCGCTCCAGGGCGCTCTTCAGTTCGCTGATATTGCCCGGCCACTCGTAGGCCATCAACTCCTGCATCGCCCTGGCCGAAATCTCATTAACTGACCTGCCAAGTTTGCGGTTAAGCCCGGCCATCAAATCTTCCGCCAGCAGCGGGATGTCATCCTGGCGCTTGCGCAGTGGCGGCAGATCAATCGACACCAGGCTCAGCTTGCGGTAAAGTTCTTCAGAAAAGTAGCCCTTGTAAGAGGCATCGAGCAGGTTTTCTCCGGCGGAAGCAACAATCCGTACATCGGTCGGAATCTCCTGTTCTCCGCCAATCCTGACAAATGAATGCTGCTCTAAAACTTGAAGCAGTTTTTTCTGTAGGAAAGGGTTCAGGGAATTGATTTCTTTGACAAAAAGGGTGCTTCCTTCAGCCAGTTCAAGCTTGCCCAGCCTGGTCCTCAAGATGCCCGGCATTGCTCCTTTTTCACAACCGAAAAGTTCTATCTCCTGCAGGGAATCAGGAACTGACGAACAATCAAAAACTATTAAGGGGCGCTTATTCCGTGAACTGCCACTGTGAATGGCCCGGGCAAAGAGGCTTTTACCGGTTCCGCTTTCACCGCTGATTAAAAGAGAGGATTCACTGCGCGCCGCCTTGCGGGCCTTTTCAACAGCAGCACAAAAAATTCTACTTTGCCCGATTAGCATCTCAAAACTGCACCTGAATCCAGAAATCTGGTCAATCTGAGCATAGAGGTTATCAATAATCGTATTGCTGTGTTTCAACTCGTCCATCAGTTTTAAGATATCGCCAACCGACTGAAACACAACCACCGCTCCCATTATTTCACCATCAACAACAATCGGTGAAGCATTGGAGATGACGTCAGCGGCCGATCCGCCTACATAGGTCCGGTATCCGGTAACCGGTTTATGCTGGATTAAAGCCTGGGCGAGAGCACCATGGGGCGATACATCGAAGATCGAGCGGTTAATTCTTTTCTGCTCAGGGATTCCTGTAACCCGGCTGAAAGCCGGATTAACATACTTGATGATGCCCTTGGCATCAACCACCTCTACTGCATCCTGGACCGAGTTTAGGATCGCCAGCAGCTCGCCTTTCAACAACCTGGTTTCTAAAAGTTTTTCGCGGGAACTGAAAATTGCATGCAGCACTGAACCCGGAATCAATTGTTCATACTTAACATTTTTATTAATTCTCTGTCGCAGATATTCCCCGACCTTTGGTACGCCGGTTCCATCGATCACTGCGTCGAGTTCGCTCAGGGCGGTAACTTTATCCAGATCAGCGGTGATGAAATATTGCTTGCGTTCTAAATCCGATAACCAGTCGATCACACCGTCGGGGCAGGCCAGGGCAACCAACTCCAGTTCCGGGCATTGTTCGAGAAAATGAAACAGGTCCGGACCTTGATCACCACGGAGGACAAGGGCTGTTTTGATCAAAAGCTAACGCTCCTTCCTTCTTCACCTTAGAATATTCGTAAAAATTAGAAGAAATCCTGCCTACTGCATTCTTTTTTCCATAACCGGCAACTACTCAGGCTTTGATCATTCAGCTGATTCAGGATTGCAGAGCTTATTGTTTTTCGATGGTAAAGTGTTTATAATATTAAATGGTGTAAAGTTGCGGGCGTGGCGGAACTGGCAGACGCGCTGGACTTAGGATCCAGTGGGAGCAATCCTGTGGAGGTTCAAATCCTCTCGCCCGCACCAATGTTAAAAATGGCCATTAGCTCAACCTGAAAAGCTCCCCTGCTCAGGCGGGAGTTTTTATTTTGATTAGTCATAAACTGGTTTATGCTTGGATTTATAGCCTTTTAATAGGAGCAAAACACCACCTGGCAGGCATACCCCGGCACAGGCCAATAAAGGAGAAACACCCTGTTGAATAGTAGCAATAAACTGGCCGTATTAGCTTATCTCACAGTCTGTATTGTCTGGGGGTCCACCTACCTGGCAATCAGAATCGCCGTCACTGACATGCCCTTTTTATCATTTGCCGGAATAAGGTTTTTTAGTGCCGGCGTAATCATGTTGACGGTTTCGCTACTCAAAGGCTGGGCTTTCCCCAGGGGCTGGCGGGAGTATCAAACCTCTATTACTGCCGGTGCGCTGCTGCTGTTCGTCAGTAATGGTTTAATCTGTTGGGCTGAACAGTGGATTGACTCCGGCCTGACCGCCCTGTTGGTAGCCTCGGTACCGCTCTTCATGGCGCTAATCGAGGTTATCTTTCCCGGCGATCATCAATTAAGTTGGTTGGGATGGTTAGGGCTGATTGTCGGCTTTTGCGGAGTGGCTTTCCTGGTCAGCCCCAACCTGTCACTGGAAGGCAATACTCTTCCCGCAATGCTGGCCGTTCTGGCCGCTTCGCTTAACTGGGCTGCAGCTTCAATCTATTTGAAGCGTAGAACAGTAAGCGGATCGATGCTGCCAAACGTTGGGATTCAGATGTTCTCGGCCGGCGTTGCCTTTCTGATCGCCGCTGCGGTGAGCGGTGGAATTTCACTAGCCGGCGCTTCAGCAAGCGGGATTGGAGCGCTGCTCTACCTGATTTTTATCGGCTCAATCTTAGCCTACAGCGCTTTCTATTATATGTTGAAGGTGATACCGGCCGCAAAAGCCGGTACTTACGCTTACATTAACCCGATTGTGGCTGTTATCCTGGGGGCATTGATCTTAAAAGAGGTTGTTACAGCGCAAACAGTAATCGCCGCCTCCATTATCCTGGCCGGCGTTGTGCTGGTTCAGCTGGCGAAGGTAAAACCGGTCAGCAGAAAAATACTGCCTCCTACCGCTCTTAAAACTTAAATCAAAAATTAATGCAGTTCTTCATCTCCGCCTTCGCGGGCGATGATATCCTGAAAATCATAAGTAAATTCCACCAGTTTCGCGACCATAAAAATTGGCGACTGGCAGCGAAGCGCCAGGGCAATAGCATCACTGGGCCTGGAATCCAAGATCAGGGTTTCCCCGTTTTTTTGCAAATAGATTTCAGCATAAAAAGTACTGTCAATAATGTCTGTTATAACAATTTTATTAATCTGCCCTTCCAAATTGTCGCATACGGTTTTGAGCAGATCATGGGTCATCGGACGCGGCGGCAGTTCGCCCTGTAAAACTAAGGCAATTGCCTGTGCTTCAAGCGGCCCGATTGATATGGGCAGTATTTTTTTCTCTTCATCATCAACTAACAAAACCAGGAAGTTGCCGCCCTGATCAGCCGTAACTGTTTTAACTTCCATCTTGATCATTGCCAACATCTCCTTTTATCTTGTCTGCTATCATTTTAACACAGATTGACGGAGCAAAGAAGAAGTCTCAAATTCGCAATGAATATTATTATTTAAATTTTTATGATATTATTTAGTTTAGTAAATATCTAATTGATATTAAAGGAGAATGATCATGGGGCAAATAAAAATTGTAACTGACAGCACAGCAGACCTATCATCAGAACAGGTTCAACGTTACGGTATAAAGGTGGTGCCGATCACCGTAAATTTCGGCTCGGATACTTACGCTGATGGCGTTGATCTGGATGCTGATCAGTTTTATAAAAAGCTAACCTCTGAAAGCGTTTTGCCAAAAACGTCTCAGCCTTCGCCAGAAGCATTTCGCCAGGTTTATGATGAAATCGCCTCTAAGGGAGATACTATTCTCAGTATCCACGTTTCCGGTAAATTAAGCGGCACGCTAAATTCAGCCGAATTGGCCTCTAAAATAGCAAAAGCAGAAGTTATCCCCATTGATACGAAAACAGCCTCCCAGGGCATCGGTCTTACTGTTATGGTGGCAGCTGAAGCAGTGAAGAGGGACCTGGCCAAAGACGAAATAATCGCTGTTACAAACAAATCAATCCCCAATACTTTTAGCGTTTTTGCTGTTGACACCCTAGAGTATCTTCAGCGCAACGGTCGGATCGGCAAAGCGGCTTCACTGCTCGGATCTCTTTTGCAGCTCAGGCCAATCCTTTATGCCGATCCCGAAGGCATGGTAGCCCCTTACGATAAGGTCCGCGGCCGCTCACAGATCATCCCCAGTCTCGTAGCTGCCGCTCTAAAAAATGTATCCTCCGATTTGCCGGTTAATCTATCGGTAGTCCACTCCTGGAACAGGGAAGGCGCAGACGAACTTTTAAGCGAGCTAAAGAAACATTATGAAATTGCCGACCTGCACATCGGGATGGTCGGCCCGGCAATTGGCGCTCATATCGGGCCGGGAGCGGTAGGCTTGATGATCCAACCCTCTTTTGAATCGTTACTGAAAAGCCTATAAAACAGGCTTTACAAAAAGCTTCAGAAAAACCCGGCAAAGCGTTAGCTTAATATTGACATATATTAAAATATTCTTTACAATATAGATGTTAAGACTAATTCTGGCCGGGGAGGGCTAAATAATGGAAAGTGTCTACAAGGTAGTTGATATCATTGGCACCAGCGATAAATCTTGGGAGGAAGCCGCCAAAAAAGCGGTTACTACTGCTGCAAAAACGTTGCGTGACCTGAGGGTTGCCGAGGTAAGAAAAATGGATATGAAGATTGAAGAGGGCAAGTTGATCTACCGGGTAAAAATGAACGTTTCTTTTAAGTATGAGGACTAAAAAGGAACGCTGTTAATCATTGAATAATTTGCCGACTAAGTGGCGCTGAGTACTAGCGCCACTTGATCTTTACTGCCCATTGCTGGTGACCATACGTTCTGGTAAAATGATTTTAGATGCAGATAGTTATCTGCTAAGCGAGGTAACCTATTGAAAGCTGCAACCTTTGGTCAGTTGGTCAGAGAATTACGCAAGACAACAAGCGACCCCCAGGGTAACCGCTGGACCCGGGAGACGCTGAGCAAGCAGATTCATTTAAGCGTGGATCAGCTCGGCCGCTTGGAGCGGGGCGATCGCAAATATTATGATCAACAGACACTGGAGCTCCTTGCTGATACCTTTAAATTAAGCCCAATTGAACAAAAAGAGTTGTTGATTGCAGCTGCGGGTATTAGCGATGAAGAGCGTTATCATTTCGCAAATCCGGATGAACAGTTA
This sequence comes from Bacillota bacterium, assembly GCA_041309745.1. Classification (GTDB taxonomy): domain Bacteria; phylum Bacillota; class Dethiobacteria; order DTU022; family DTU022; genus UBA993. Next base: position 22,484 of record JBFYYZ010000186.1, read on the forward strand.
AATGATCTGCTGGATGTCTTAAATACCATGTGGCCCCCTGCCATGCTGGTTGATGCTTTTCAAAATGTAGTTGCGATAAATAAACCCTACCAGGATCTTTTTATGGTTACAAATGACCTGATCGAATACTCAAGGCGGAACCCCATTAACTTCAATCTTCTATATGTCGCTTATTCAAAAGATCTTGGCATCAGAGATCTGCTGGGTCCCTACTGGAGGGAAATTGCCATTATGCAAATCCACCAATTCAAGCGCACTACCTTTCATTATCAACATCTTAAATATTACAAATCGCTGTTAAATCAACTATTCAAACTACCACAATTCGATATCGATTGGTATAGCAGTTACCGGTCTCCTTTCAACAAGTATCAGCACTACGTGAAGTACAGCTACGAACATCCCGCTTACGGACCGCTAAACTATATTGGCGCGGTAACTACTAACGGCACTATCTATGGCGAATTACAACTTATTGTTTACACTCCAACCGATTTCCCAACATCGGACACTTTCTACCAGTTTGCAATTGCAGGTGACCGCAAAGTGACAAGATTAAGCGAATGGCCGATAAAAACAAACACCCCAAAATCCTGAATAACCGCAAAGTATTGTGACTTATCCACCCGACCGGTATTGATTAGATCCTTTTGACAAATGGCAGACTGAAGTTTAAAATACAAGTGCGATATACAACTAATACTATTGTACTGCTTGTAAATATCGGAAGAGGGTGAACCTGCTGCAGCTATCCACTAAAGTACGTTATGCGGCGAGAGCTATGATTGAACTGGCAGTGCATTACAAGGGCGAGCCGGTACAGCTCAATGAAATTGCCTGTAGTCAAAACATTTCGGTTAAATACCTGGAGCAAATTATGGGGCCACTCAGGGCCAAAGGGATCGTTCGGACGCAAAAAGGAAGCAAGGGCGGCTACCATCTTGCCGTAGACCCTGAAGTGATCACCTTATATGATATTGTTGAAAGTATTGAAGGTTCTATGGCTCCGGTCAGTTGTGTTGACGACATATCTGCCTGTGAGCGTCACAATACCTGTGTAACCCGCCAGGTGTGGGTAAGAATGAAAGATGTGGTCAGTGAGGAGCTTAAGTCTAAAACCCTGGCCGACCTGGCAGCGGATCAGCTAAAAGTGGAAAATGCTACTTAGCTTATTGGGGGGTTAATCCCTGATGTGGGTCGGATAGCCATTTTTCTTCAGCAGCTCCAAAGCCTTAAGACGGGTTTCGCGATCTCGAAAGCCGAGCCTGATGCTGCCACCTGACAGTTCACGGACGTGGATAATTTCAATTGCATCAATGTTAATCTCTGCATCACCAATAAGTCCGGTTAGTTTGCCAATAGCACCCGGAGTATCTCTTGCCAAAACAATCAGCTCATGAATCTCCGGCAAGATGCCGCGCCCGCGGTGCGGGATTGAGCTTCTGTATTCCCGGGCCCGGAGAAGGTATTCGTATATAGCATCGCCATCTTGCTCCGTTAAAAATTTCTCCACTATGTCCAGGTTTTTTCTAAATCCCTTTAGGGCGGCCAGCAGCGCCCACCGATTACTGATACAGATATCACGCCACACTTCGGGGTTTCCGAGCGCAATCCTGGTGCTGTCCCTGAAGCCTCCGGCTGCCAGGGTGTCAATTAACTCTTTTTCACCGGCATCGGTTACACTTTGGACCAAAGATGCCGCTGCCAGATGCGGCAGGTGGCTGACCAGGGCAACAACCCGATCGTGGTTGAGGGGATCAATGATGATCGGCTCTGCTCCTATCTTCGAGATCATTTGACAAAGCTGATCAATAAGCGGTTTTGGGGTGTTCGGCCCGGGAGTTAAAACATAGATGGCATTTTCCAGCAAAGCCGGATCGGCTTCGCTGATACCGCTTTCTTCAGAACCGGCCATCGGATGACCACCGATATAATGAACTGAAGCGGGCAGCAGCTGTTCAACAGCTGCCATAATTGCCCCCTTGGTACTGCCAACATCGGTGATCAGCGCCCCTTTTTTAACAGCGGGCAGGATCTCTTTGATCAGCTGCAGTGTCTTGAGAACAGGAACAGCGATAATAATCAGATCGGCATCTTGAACCGCTTCGATCGCTGTCTGAGAAAAATAATCGGCTGCACCACATTCCACCGCTTCCCGGCTGGCTTCGTGGTTGAGGTCATAACAGTTAACTTCCTTAACCAGTTTTTGCTCCCGCAGGGCAAGGGCGATGCTGCCGCCGATTAAGCCAGCACCGATTAAGGCCACTTTATCGAAGTAAAAGCGATGATCAGATGAGCCGGCCGACACTTAACGCCACCCCTTTCAGTTCCTTCATCAGGGTCTGAAACTGTGCAGGGGTCAAAGACTGCGGCCCGTCGGAAAGCGCTTCCTGCGGGTTGGGATGAACTTCAATCATCAGCCCGTCAGCTCCGGCGGCCAGGGCTGCTTTACTCATCGCCGGTACCAGGCCTGAAAGCCCTGTGCCATGGCTTGGATCGACGATCACCGGCAGGTGGCTCAACTGTTTCAACAGAGGCACGGCGCTTAAGTCCAGGGTGTTGCGGGTATAAGGCTCAAATGTCCGAATGCCGCGTTCGCAAAGGATTACATCGTAATTACCACCGGATAAAATATACTCGGCGGCCATTAACCATTCTTCAATGGTTGCCGAAAGTCCCCGTTTAAGCAGCACTGGTTTTCTGATTCGCCCCAGCTCGCGCAACAAATAATAATTTTGCATGTTACGCGCCCCAACCTGGATAATATCGGCGCACTCAGCCACCTCTTCGACCGTAAACTGGTCCATAACTTCTGTAACAATCAGTAACCCGGTTGTTTCTCTTACCCTGTTCAAAAACTTTAAACCCTGCTGTTCGAGGCCCTGGAAACTATAAGGAGAAGTGCGCGGTTTGAAAGCACCGGCTCTTAAAACCCTGGCGCCGGCTTTTTTAACGGCCTCAGCAGCCTGGATCAGCTGCTCTTCATCTTCGATGGCACAGGGGCCGGCCATTACCACCAGCTCTGCGTCGCCAATGCTTAAGTCACCGATCCTGATTACTGTCTTATCGGGATGAAACTCCCGCCCCGCCAGTTTAAAGGGACGGGAGATAAAGACAACCTTTTCAACCTCGGGCATCGCTTCCATCGCCTGGGCAACTTCTTCGCGGCGCTGCCCGATGACCCCGATTACGGTCCGGTTTTCACCGGTGGAAAGATGTACTCCGTAGCCCATTTTTTTTAGCTTATCGGTTATCCTGGCAACCTCTTTTTCCCCGGCGCCGGGATTCATTACAACAATCATCTAAGGTTTACTCCTTTTTTAAAGACCGCTAAATTGCTTGCGGGGCTGGAAGCGACCATGCCCCACTTTGCCGACGAACTTGCCGTTATCGATGACCAGGGTGCCGCGGGAAAATACTTTTTCAGGCACACCCTGACCGCTGTAACCTTCATAGGGGTTATAGTCAACATTCTGGTGCTGGGTCGCCTGTGAAAAGGTAAATGGTGCCTCCGGGTTAAAGATCACCAGGTCGGCATCGCTACCCGCAGCGATGGTGCCTTTTTGCGGATAGAGGCCGAACAGGCGCGCCGGTGCAGTACTGACCAGGTCAACGAACTTATTAATGCTAAACCGCCCACCTAGGACTCCTCCATCGTAAAGCAGTTGAACCCTTGTTTCCACTCCCGGAGCCCCGTTAGGAATCTTAGTATAGTTACCAAGCCCCAAATCTTTTTGGCCCTTAAAATTAAAGGAGCAATGATCGGATGCCACTACCTGTAAATTGCCGGATGCCAGGCCGCTCCAGAGAAACTCCTCGTTACCGGCTTCTCTGAGCGGTGGTGACATTACATATTTAGCCCCACCAAAATCCGGCTCGTTGTAACGATCTAGATTAAGAAAGAGGTACTGGGGGCAGGTTTCCGCATAAACCGGGTAACCCTGCAACCTTGCCTCGGCCACCCTGGCCAGGGCTCCGGCGTCACTGAGGTGAACAACATAAGCAGGTGCACCGCTCAGTTCCGCCATGGTTATGAAGCGATTGACTGCTTCCTCCTCAGCTTCCGGCGGACGGCTAAGCGCATGGTAAAGCGGCTCTGTATGACCAGCGGCAAGCATCTCACTGCATAAAACATCGATTACATCACCGTTTTCGGCGTGCACAAGCACTAATCCGCCTGCTTCGCCCGACTTTTTCAGGACCTTCAGTAAAGTGGAGTCGTCGACCTGGAATACCCCCTTG
>JBFYYZ010000187.1:0-2539 GCA_041309745.1 Bacillota bacterium
AAAACTGGCCCAGCGTCTGGCCCAAACGGCAGATTTCACGCTTAAATGGGATGATGCGGTGGTTGCTTACCTGGCGGAGCGGGGTTACGACCCGGCGTTCGGTGCCAGGCCGCTGAAGCGGATCATCCAGCAGGAGGTGGAAACACCGCTTTCGCGCCAGATTATTGCCGGCAAAATCAGCGACAAGGATGTTGTGACCATCGCCAGGAGCGAAACCGGCATCGAGTTCAAGTAAGAAAACTATTTTAATCGATTGTTGTTAAAACTTTCACAGTCAACCGATGCTCACGATCGCTCATTAATGAATTGAAACGTCTCAACTACGGGGCTTCAGAAGAAGCCCTGTTATCCTTTTTCCACCAGCGCTATAAAGTCCTTGCCGGCTAGGTAGGCCTGGGCAAGCACTTCCGGGTCCTGCTGGACAGCCCCCAGTTCATCGTAGCCGCGAAAACAAAGCGTCCCGGCCAGCTTGTGGTTGATATTGTGGAAGAAAACCTTGATAATCTGAATGGCATTTTCACAGTATTCCTTGCGCTTCAGCGCCCCGACGCAGATAAAGAACCCTTTACGGTTCGCTGACTCCGGCACAAAAGGCTGTTCTAAGTTATACTTAGCCTGCCACCAGCACTGGAAGCGGTCGATAAACATCTTCAGCTGAGCGTTCATAGAACCAAAAGTAATCGGGCTGGCAATCACCAGGGCATCGGAGGCGATCAGCTTGGGGTAAACTGTCTGCATGTCGTCCTGCAAAATGCAGTGGCCATCCCTGGCGCAGGCGTCACAGGCCTGGCAGGGTCTCATTTTCAGTTCATTTGCTTTAATCAGCTCCACCTGCCAACCGGCATCTTCCGCTGCCCGGCAAAACTCCTTGAGCAGGGTTTCACTGTTTCCGCCCCGGCGGGGACTGGGCGCCACAGCCAGCAAAGTTTTCATTTAATGATCACTTCCTTTTCCATATTTGGCAAAAGCCTATTGTTTTATCGTTTTTTGTAGGGTAACATATAGTAAAGTAAATGAAAATAGTAAATCCTGGCAAATGGAGCGTAACTCTAATGGTAAACAATTATTACGGGCGTTCACCGAAAAAAAAGAAGAAGTCAGGTTTCCGTGTGTTTCTGTTTCTGATCCTCCTTCTGGCCTTAGCCGGGATTGCTTTTTTTAGCTTTACCCAGTACCTAGCCCTGCAATCACTGCACTCAGAAGTGGACCGCCTCGAAGAGCAGCTGAAGAATATCGAGGATGAGAACCGGATGCTCTGGGACCAGTATGACCAGGTGGTTGAAGAAAATAAAAAACTACGCGAAGAAAATTTAATGCTGCGTTCTTCAACCGTAATCCGCAGTGGCATACGCGACACAAATAAAGTGGCAATTACCATAGACGACGGATACGGTAATAGTCTGATCCTGCAAACATTGGAACACCTGAGAAAGTACGACGTAAAAGCAACTTTTTTTGTTTTAGGAGAATGCGTCAGGAATGAACCGGAAATATGGCGTCAGGCAGCTGAAGAAGGGCACGAGCTGGCCAACCACACTTATAGCCATCGGGACCTGACCACAATGGGTGACGAATCAATTATCACCGAACTAAATGGATGGCAGAAAGAGGTTGACAGCGCCCTAGGTTATGCATATTCAACACATTTCTTTCGGCCACCAGGAATGGATGGATTCTTGTCTTCACAAGCTGATAGAACAAAACACTACCTCAACATTATTGCCAATAAGGGTATGTTCGCTGTTTTATGGGATGTTGATCACTTCAGTGGTCTCGGTGGGTGGGGAACAGCACCACCAGATGTAATAGCAGATTATGTCCTGGAAAATACAAGGGGCGGCAGTATTGTCCTCATGCATTTCAAGGATAACGACATTGCCGCCCTTCCCCACATCATAACCGGCCTGCGTCAGCGTGGCTTGGAACCCTGCTCATTAAGCGAGCTACTGCTGGCAGAGCCGCAAACTTGATCCAAAAAACTAGCTACTGATTCATTTCATAACTGTCTTTTAAAGCCAGCACATGCTCATTCCAGATCTTACCAAACCGGTCGTGATCCACGGCCGGTTTTTTGATCATCGGCAGTAAAAAGCCCATCTGCGCTTCGCTGGTACTGGCCTTGCTGTATAGGGTAAGGGCAAATTTTGAGAAATCGCGCACCATAAAATCAAAGATCTGGTCAATAAGCGGTTCTTCCAATGCGTATATTTTGGCGTTTTCAAGAATCAGCTGCCCATAGACAACCAGGGTGAACATTTCTCCTAAAGAAAGCAGAAAATCGGTGTCCCGCTGCTGGTCAGCATCCGGGGTGGCTCCGGCGAGAAAACTTTTAAGCAGGGCAATCTGCTCCCTGAAAACTGCAAGGTTGGGAAGGTCGTAAGAATTGTATGCTTCAGCATAATCGTGAAAACGAATCTTACCGAGTCCCTTGGTTGGTCCCTGATCGAAGAGAAAATCATCGTTGCGGGGTTGATCCTGCCTCCCGACAGGAGCATATTCCCCGGGGCTGAAGAAGTAATTAGCCATAAACTTAACAATC
>JBFYYZ010000188.1:0-3324 GCA_041309745.1 Bacillota bacterium
GGCGATGACTATGCTGCTCTGGCTGAGGTATTAAAGCGGCGGGCAGAACGCTCCGCAAAAGGGCCACTGCCCGACCTGCTCTTGATCGACGGGGGTAAGGGCCAATTAAGCGCTGTGGCCGAAGCCCTGCGCGGCAGTCCGCTGGAAGAAGTCTCGATCGCCGCTCTGGCTAAGGATCCGGACCGCCTGTTCCTGGCAGGCTCGTCGTTGCCTGTGCTGCTGCCGGCGGAGAATACCACGCTGCAACTGCTTCAGCGCATTAGGAACGAGGTCCACCGCTTTGCCATAAGTGGTCACCGCACCCTTAAGAGCCGCAGCGCTATCCACTCGCGTCTTGAGAACATCCCGGGAATTGGTCCGGCAAAAAGAGCGGCCCTGCTCGCAGCGTTCGGCAGCATCGATCGGGTGAGGCAGGCTGGCATCGAGGATCTGGTGAAGGTGCCGGGCATCAACCGCGCCCTGGCGGAAAAAATATGCGCAGCAGGCCGCGCCGGCCTTAGCTGAAAAAAGGATCAGCGCCGCCCGGCAAAACCGGCCGGCTGCAATATGATATAGTAGAACTGAGGTGTGATTGTTTATGAACTATCGTCTGCTTGCCGTCGATCTTGATGATACTCTGCTGAACAGCAGCTCTGCCATTTCGGACCGCAACCGGAAGGCAATCCGCGGGGCGGTAGAGATGGGGGTTAAATTTTTGATCGTTACCGGCAGGATGTTTAAAACCAGTGTCGGTTACTTGGAAGAGCTGGGTTTCGAAGAAGACTGCCCCCTGATCAATTATCACGGCGCCCTGGTCAAAAAGGCCCTCAGCAGGGAGACACTCCTGCACAGGCCGATCCCTAATCAGATCGCCATTGCCGTATTGGAGCAAGCAGAAAAGACCGATTACCACATCTCTGTCTTTCTCGAAGATCAGCTCTACATCAGGGAAGAAAACGAACAGTCCCGCTACTACCAGTCATTTACCGGCATTGAGCTGCAGCCGGTCGGCAGCCTCAGCGCTTTTTTAAAACAAAACGGCAGTTGCCCGACGAAAATGAGCATCATCCACTGGGATGGCACGCTTGAAGATATGGAGGAAAGCCTGCGGACAGACTTTGATGATCGGCTGGCCATCCTGCAATCCAGGCCGTATTTTCTCGAAATAACGGATCGCCTTGCGACCAAGGGCCAGACGCTGAGCTGGTTTACTGAACAGCAGGGGATCAGGCCTGATCAGGTGATCGCTATCGGTGACGGTCCGAACGATATTGATATGCTTGCCTTTGCCGGGCTTGGAGTAGCGATGGCCAACGCCCGCCCGGAGGTAAAAGCGGCTGCTGATTTGGTGACAGCTTCAAACGATGATGACGGGGTTGCTAAAGTAATTGAGCGCCATATTCTGAAGCGGGAGGAATAGCTGATGGACAGACCTGACACGATCAAACTGATTTTGATCACCGGACTGTCAGGCGCCGGCAAAAGCCATGCCCTAAATTGTTTTGAGGATCTCGGGTATTACTGTGTAGACAATATGCCGCCAACCCTGATCCCGAAGTTTGCCGATCTCTTTATCCAGTCAGAAAATAAGAAAGTGGCTCTGGTCTGCGATATGCGTGGAGCTGCTTTCTTTAACGACCTTTTCAAGGCCTTGCAGGAGCTGGAAGGCCGTAATGTTGATTATGAGATCCTCTTTTTGGTTGCCTCAGATGAAACCCTGATCCGCCGCTTCAAGGAGACCCGCCGCCGTCATCCCTTCGGAGATCTTGGTTTACCGGAGGCGATCAGCAAGGAGCGGGAAGCTTTAAGCGGCTTGCGCGGTAAAGCGAGCAGGGAGATTGATACCACCACCCTCAAGCCGTGGGAGCTAAAATCAAAAATTGTCGAAATCTATGAGCCCGGGCAGCGCGATAAGAATTTGCAGATTCATCTGCTTTCTTTCGGCTTTAAGCACGGCTTGCCGTCGGATTCAGATCTGGTTTTTGATGTTCGCTTTTTACCTAACCCTCACTATGTGGATCATCTTAAATCACTGACCGGGGAAGATCTGCAGGTCAGGGAGTATGTCTGGCAGTGGTCAGAGACAGGACGTTACTTTGACAAGGTAAAAGACCTGCTCGATTTTTCGATTCCCTTCTACATCAAGGAAGGAAAAACCAACCTCGTGATCAGTATCGGCTGCACTGGCGGGAAACACCGCTCAGTGGTGCTCGCTGAAGATCTGGGGCGTTTTCTGGGCTCCCGTTACAATGTTGTGGTGGAGCACCGCGATATCGGAAAATAGGAATCGGGAGGGGATCCCTTGTCTTTAACCAGGCAGGTAAAGGAAGAACTGGCCAGGCAGGAAGACGGACCTGAATGCTGCAGCTCCTGGGAACTGAAAGCAATCTTACTTAAAAACGGCTATTACACCTTCAGGCAGAGAGAATATAGCCTCAGTGCCATGGTCGATCATGTATCTGTTGCCCGCCGTCTCTTTAACCTGTTGCGTAAGGCTGGGGTTGAAGCACCGTTGATCTACAAGCGGCAGGAGGTGCGGCTGCGCAGGAGCCAGTATGTGGTTCAGGTTTACGGCAGCGAACAGGTTGATGCGCTTCTGATCTATCTTGACCTGAAAGAAGTGGGCCACTTTTTAACCCTGTCACGCCGTCATGCGGCTATCCCTAAGCGAAGCTGCTGCCGCAGGGCTTTTTTAAGGGGTGCCTTTCTGTCTGGTGGCAGTATTTCCGTTTCCAGGCGCTCAGGCTAACACCTGGAACTAAACTGCGGCAGTCCTGAAGATACAGGGGTTTATCAGCAGTTGCTCAAGTCTTATCATCTCGTTCCGCTGTTAAGAATCAGAAACGATACAGCTTATCTCTACTTTAAAAATGCTGAGGCTGTTGCCGACTTCTTAAGGATTATCGGCGCCGGCAGCGCTCTGCTCCAGTTTGAAAGCCAGCGTGTGGTCAAGAGTATGCGCAACCGGGTTAACCGCCTGGTTAACTGTGAAACAGCTAATCTTGGCAAAGTGGTGGCTTCAGCCCAGCAGCAGCTCGACCTGATTGATGAGCTGGATCGCACCATCGGCCTAAACAATCTTTCCTCATCGCTGAAGGATATTGCTCTGCTGCGCCGCAAATATCCCGAAGCATCTTTTAAAGAGTTGGGCGAGTTGTCAACCCCCCCCCTAACAAAATCCGGCATCAACCATCGCTTCCGGCAGCTGGAGCAGATCATCCGCAAAACCAGAAAACCCTGAGACAAGCAAATATCATGCCAGTCAGAAAATTATAGGCAGGAATTACCCCGCCTGTTGTCGAAAAAAGTACATAGTCACCAAGGTAGTTAAGAATAAAAATACAG
>JBFYYZ010000189.1:0-5952 GCA_041309745.1 Bacillota bacterium
GTTTTTGCTATGTCGGAACATGATGAAAGGATCAGAAAGGCCCGCACGCAGCTGTTTCGCTATCTGTCTTACAGGGCCAGAACAGGCCATGAAGCAGCAGCTTATTTAAAGCGAAAAGGTTATGCTGAAAGCGAGGTCAGTGTAGCGATCAAAGACTTACAGGAGATGGGCTACCTTGACGATGAAGCATTCACCAGAGATTTTATCAGTTATCGCAAGGCCCGTAGTATTGGCCCAAGACGGATTCGGCATGAACTTATTAATAAAGGACTCGAAAAAAGGGCTGTTGATGATTTACTGGCCGCTGAAGGCGACGACCAGGAAGAGCTACAAACGATCGGAGTACTACTGACCAAAAGATTGCCAGCGGACGGGGTTACCGATCAACGCTGGCTGGCGCGCCAGGCGTCTTTCTTACAGCGACGCGGCTTTAGGGATCGGCTGATCATGTCAGCTTTAAGAGATTACGGATTTGGCGAATAAAACAGCGGAACTGAAGTGCGACAGAAATAACTTTCTTGACAGGGTAAATGATTAGGGCTACAATTATTAAGGAAGAGTATTTATTTTTATATAGTTCAGTGCATGACTGACAAGAGAAAGCCTGGTATCGGAAGATATCGTGGATTGATCATAAAAAACATAATTTCTTTGGATGAAGGGACGTAGTATACCTTTTTCCATCCTTTCTCTGTAAGCTGTGTTCTGAACACAGCTTATTTTATTAATGATTAAAAACAATACTTTTACTATTCAGAAACGGAGGTGAATTAGAATGATAAACAGCATATTGATGATGGTCGCTGCCCTGATTGTTGGTTTGGGTGGCGGTTATTTAATCCGCAAGATGATTGCTGAAGCAAAAATCTCTTCTGCTGAGACTGCAGCAAAGAAACTTCTTGATGAAGCAAACCATGAAGCAAATGCTTTAAAAAGAGAAAAACAGCTGGAAGCTAAAGAGGAAGCGCATAGGCTGCGCACTGAACTTGAGCGTGAAACAAAGGAAAGGCGTGCTGAAATTCAGCGAATGGAACGACGTTTACTACAAAAAGAAGAAAATCTTGATCGAAAGACAACCAATGTTGAGCGCAAAGAAGAGGACTTAAAGAAAAAAGAAGAGGAAAACAAGGAATTTCAGGAAAAACTTGATCAACTACTACAGAAGCAGCTGGCTGAGCTGGAAAGGGTCTCTGGTATGTCTTCTGATGATGCCAAGGAACTTCTGTTGCAGCGTGTTCGTGAAGAGATTAATCACGAAATGCTAATCATGGTCAGAGATATGGAGAATCAGGCGAAAGCTGACGGGGATAAAAAAGCCCGCGAAGTTGTTACCCTGGCCATTCAGCGTTGTGCTGCTGATCATGTTTCAGAATCTACTGTATCAGTGGTATCACTGCCGAACGACGAGATGAAAGGTCGCATAATCGGTCGTGAGGGCCGTAATATCAGGGCCTTGGAAACACTTACCGGCATTGACCTGATCATTGATGATACCCCTGAAGCGGTCATTATTTCCGGCTTCGATCCGATCCGCCGTGAAGTGGCCCGTTTGGCTCTGGAGAAGTTGGTCAGTGATGGTCGGATTCACCCGGCCAGGATCGAAGAGATTGTTGAAAAAACCCGAAAAGAAGTGGAAACACAGATCAAAGATGAAGGTGAACGCGCTACTTTTGAAACAAGAGTGCATGGTCTCCATCCCGAAATAATTTTCTTATTAGGCAAACTACGCTTCAGAACAAGTTACGGCCAGAACGTATTGCAGCATTCGATAGAAGTTGCGCATTTAGCCGGGATTATGGCTGCTGAACTGGGCTTGGATGTAAGCTTTGCCAAACGGGCAGGTCTGTTGCATGACATCGGAAAAGCAATTGACCATGAAACAGAAGGCTCTCATGTTTTTATCGGAGCAGAAGTTGCCAAGAAGTATAAGGAATCCGATGCCGTCGTCAATGCTATTGCTGCACACCACGGCGACACTGATTTTAATACACTGGAAGCAGTTTTAATCCAGTCGGCCGATGCCATATCGGCTGTCCGCCCGGGGGCGCGGCGCGAGACGCTCGAGGCTTACATCAAGAGGCTTGAAAACCTTGAGAAAATTGCCGACTCGTTCGAAGGTGTTGAAAAAGCATATGCGATTCATGCGGGCCGCGAAATCAGGATTATGGTAAAACCTGATCGGATCGACGATTATGCTTCTATTCAGGTCGCCAGGGATATTGTTAAAAAGATAGAAAGCGAGCTTGAATATCCGGGACAGATCAAGGTTACTGTGATTCGTGAAACCAGGGCTGTTGATTACGCCAAGTAAACAATAGCTAATCTATTTATAACGAATTAAAAAGATGAAACAGAGGGTGCCTGAAATGGGCACTTTCTGTTCATCTAAACAGGTAAAGAAAGATGTTTTACAGTTAGAAGTGGAGTGAAATATTTGCGGATCATCTTTATTGGGGACTTGGTAGGAAAACCCGGCAGGCAGTATTTGCAGGAACACCTCACGGACCTAAAAAAACAAGTTAAGGCTGACCTGGTGATCGCTAACGGTGAAAATGCTGCAGGTGGAGCTGGGATAACCGAAAAAGTATATCAGGAAATTCGTAAAACTGGCGTTGATCTAATCACCGGCGGTAACCACATCTGGGATCAGAAAGATGTCTTTAACTTTATCGATATTGAAGAGCGAATGCTAAGACCAGCTAATTATCCGATTGAAACAACCCCGGGAAGAGGCGCATTGCTGCTCAGTATGAAAAGCGGGAAGAAAAAAGCCGCTGTCATCAACCTAATGGGCAGAGTTTTCATGCAAGCTGTTGACTGTCCTTTCAGGGTTGCCGATCGCGAAATTGAAATACTTAAGGACCAAACTCCGATTATTCTAGTTGATTTTCACGCCGAAGCCTCATCCGAAAAACAGGCCATGGGCTGGTATTTAGACGGCAGGGTGAGCGCTGTTATTGGCACCCACAGCCACGTTCAGACCGCCGACGAGCGCATATTGACGAAGGGCACTGCCTATATAACAGATGCAGGAATGGTCGGGCTGTATGATTCGATTTTAGGCGTTGACAAACATGAACCACTGCAGATGTTTCTCACACAACAGCCGCAACGATTTTCAATCAGTAAAGGCAGGGTGCTTTTTAATGCTGTCCTGATCGAAGTTGATGATCAAAGCGGGAGGGCGATAACTATTGAAAGAATTAGCGCTTTAAAATAATTCTGCTCATATCAAATTATTCATATAATTCTGGCAGGACTTTTTGATAAAAAACAGAATAGATTAGATAAATCCGCAAAGGAGGCATCTAATAATGGATGTTTTAAAGGTCTCAGCAAAATCCAACCCAAATTCTGTAGCAGGGGCCCTGGCCGGTGTCTTGCGCGAAAGAGGAAATGCAGAAATACAAACAATCGGAGCGGGAGCATTGAACCAGGCAGTAAAGGCCGTAGCTATTGCAAGAGGCTTTGTCGCACCCGGTGGCATGGACCTGATTTGCATACCAGCCTTTACGGACATTGTAATTGACGGCGAGGAAAGGACAGCAATTAAGTTAATCATTGAACCTCGTTGAATTTCAATTTTTGAAAAGCCATTTCATTAAGCGCCCTCATTGTTTTTCAGCGAGGGTGTTTTTCTTTTCGATTAACGCCAGTCATCATTATTAATATTATGTCAAAAAGACAGGTTGAGCTGAATTGAACTTAACAAGCAAAAAGGTAGATTTACATTTGCATAGCAGCTTTTCAGACGGGGCATATACGCCATCTCAGCTCGTGCAAACGATAGCAGTTGCCGGCCTGAGCGCTTTTGCCCTTACTGACCACGATACAACAAAAGGCCTTAGTAAAGCTGCTAAGGCAGCTGAAGATAGAGGATTAGAATTTGTGCCGGGGATAGAAATCAGCGTTGTCGAGGAAACACGTGAAATTCACATTCTCGGTTACTATCCCGTTAAACTTGAGCTGTTGGAAGAAAAGTTGTCGGAACTTCGAAACCAGAGGTTCTTAAGAATGGAAAAAACAGTTCGTTTACTGCAAATGGCCGGTTTTAAAATAACTGCATCAGAAGTAATTGCTGAAGCTGGTCAGGCCGCACCCGGCCGGATGCATCTGGCCCGTATCCTGCTGCGCAAAAGGTATGTGCACTCCGTTGAAGAAGCCTTTAGTCTCTATCTCGGATTCAAAAGACCTGCTTATGTGCAGCGTAAAACATTCAGTCTGCCCGAAACTATCAAACTGTTAGTTGATTGCCAGGCTATCCCGGTTTTTGCTCATCCGGGCGCAGACGGACTATCAATCCTAAAAGCCTTGATTCCTCTTGGTTTGATGGGTGTTGAAGTATTTCACCCTGATCATAGCAATAACCAGGTTCGGCAGGCGCTACGCCTGGCTGCAGAATACAAGCTGTTGATTACCGGTGGGTCTGATTTCCATGGCTTCCCTGACTTGCGTACTCCCTACCCAATTGAAAGAGCGATCGATTACTTGTACCTTGAGCAGTTAAAACTAAAAAGCAGGTTGAATTAAAACAGCGAAATGAAAGATTACACAAAATGATGGATTATACTTTTCAGAACCACTATTAAATGCTACAATCACTAATATGTTGAACACGGAGGGATTACGTTTCAGATGGATAAAATAGGTTTTGCACTTGAGGTTGTGGCGGTCGGTTTTACAGTAGTTATGGTAACCCTTTTTCTGCTTTACGGCATATTAGTTGTTTTCAGCAGTATTTTTAGCAGAAAAGTAATCACTGATCCGAAAAGTGAGACTGCTGCAAAAAGCCCTCCTAAGGTTGAAACGGGAACAGTCAATAGTAATTTGACTGCGGTAATTACTGCTGCTATTTACAGATATTTAGAAAGCAACACCTCCTCATTTAACGCTGCCACTGTCAGGGTTACTGCCCAGCCTACAAACATAAGGACGGTAAATAACTGGCAGATCATCGGCCGTCGTCAGTTGATGGAAGGAAAAGCAGAATTGGAAACCACCAGGAGGAATAAAAACCGTGAAAAAATTTAAAGTAACTGTGGAAGGAAAAGCATATCTGGTTGAAGTGGAAGAGGTTAACACTGGAGGAAATGCTGCTCCCCAACAAACTCAGCAGCAGGTAGCTGTAAAACCGACTAATCCCTCCCCGGCAAGAACCGCTTCAGGAGCACAGCAAAATGCTGCTAAAACCGCAGGCCCTGAGAGATCTGCCCCCGCCCCTATCCATAGTGCTGAAGGTGATTATACCGTTAAAGCACCGATGCCCGGTTCTGTGCTGGATGTAAAAGTTACTGCCGGAGATCAAACAGCTGAAGGCGATGTGTTAATCGTCCTTGAAGCGATGAAAATGGAAAACGAGCTTACCTCTCCTCAGGCCGGAACTGTTAAGGAAGTTCTGGTGAAAAAAGGCGATACTGTTAACAGTGGAGATCCCCTGATCATCCTGTCTTAGTAATCATTTTCGTTTAAGCACCTGAAAGGGGCTGTTCTGCTTTGACTGATTTGCTTTTAGAATTTATTTCGTATACCGGATTTTACAATATACAGCTTAACGAAGCGATTATGATCGTCATTGCCTGTTTTCTGCTTTACTTAGGGATAGCGAAAAAATATGAGCCTCTTTTACTGGTGCCGATCAGTTTCGGCATCCTGTTAGTCAATCTGCCTCTGGGAGGCCTGATGCAGCCTGACACAAATGGTCTGTTGGGAGGCCTTTTTTATTACCTGGCAAAAGGCCTTGAACTCGGCATCTACCCGCCGCTGATCTTTTTAGGTGTCGGAGCAATGACCGATTTCGGGCCGCTGATTGCCAACCCGATTACCCTGATGCTCGGTGCCGCGGCGCAGCTTGGGATCTTTCTCACTTTTATCGGAGCTTTTTTTCTCGGGTTTTCTGCACAGCAGTCAGGCGCCATCGGCATTATCGGCGGCGCCGATGGACCGACAGCAATC
>JBFYYZ010000190.1:0-3012 GCA_041309745.1 Bacillota bacterium
CTCTAAGCTAGCGCCAATCAGGGCCAGGGTGGAAACAAATTCAGCATGTCGATCGCGCTGCAAAACCTGGGTGGAAACTATTGCAGCCTCCAGGCCAAGCTTACGGCAAACATATTCTTCAATAAATGGATCGATATGCGCATAGTTTCCGACTGCACCGGAAATTTTTCCTACCCTGATCGTTGCTGTTGCCTGTTCCAGACGTTTGATGTTCCTGCGGTTTTCGGCCAGCCACAGAGCAAATTTAAGACCAAGACTCGTTGGCTCAGCGTGAACGCCATGCGTCCGGCCGATTGTCGGGGTCTGCTTATAATGCAGCGCCAGTTTGGTAAGAACCTGATCAAGTTCAGCAAGGCCGGCCTGAAGCAGAGCTGCAGCTTCGACCAGTAAAACCGAGAGGGCGGTATCGACCACATCGTAAGAAGTCAGGCCATAGTGAAAGTAACGGCTTTCAGAGCCCAAAGATTCGGCAACACAACGAGTAAAAGCCACAACGTCATGCCTGGTTTCTTGTTCCAGGGAATCAATCCGCCCGACATCGAAGCTGGCGTTAGCAGCAATTAAAGCCGCTGCTACTTTCGGAATAACTCCCAGCTCAGCCCAGGCTTCGCTGGCCAGAATTTCCACTTCCAAAAATTTTTGATAGCGGTTATTAAGACTCCAGATTCTGCCCATTTCCTGACCGGTATAGCGCTCAATCATTATTGATCACCCTGTTCTGGTCGCTTGCACTGGCCAAGTTTATCGCGCAGGGCACAATCTTTCTCTTCTACTTTAGCCGCCAGTTTTTGACGGTAACTGTTTAAGCGATTGCGTAGCTTTTCATCGTGCACGGCCATGATCTGAACTGCCAAAAGGCCGGCGTTGTAAGCGCCGTTGATCGCTACGGTAGCAACAGGAATCCCTTGTGGCATCTGAACGATTGAGTAGAGCGAATCGACACCACCGAGAGGTTCTATGGCAATCGGTACCCCAATCACCGGCAGCAGGGTCATAGAGGCGATTACCCCCGGCAGGTGGGCAGCGCCGCCGGCGCCGGCAATGATCACTTTTAAACCCACATCTGCTGCGCCGCGGGCATAGCGGGCGGTTTTTTCCGGATGGCGGTGCGCGCTGGAGATCACCATCTCCCAGCCGATTCCAAATTCATCAAGTGCATCGGCACACTTCTGCATGATTGGCAGGTCTGAATCGCTGCCCATGATAATCCCAACCTGAATCTCCGGCATCGCAAATCAACTCCGTTCTTTTACTGAGAAGGGGCGCCCGCTGATCAAGTAAACATAAACGCCCCGCTCAGTTTTTTTTGCAGAGCTGCTAAAAGTAACCTTAACAAGCTGTAACAGATCCGCTTATATTATTCTCAAAAGCCGGTTCTAATTCCTCTCTGGCAGTTTACAAATCTTACTTTACTTCCAGAAAAAGTGAATCAGCGAAATAACGGCCAGAACATAAAGCAGCCAGTGCACTTCTTTGTATTTTCCGGCAACCAGCTTGACAATCGGAAAGGCAATGAAACCAAAAGCAATCCCGTCAGCAATGCTAAAAGCCAACGGCATGAAAATGATCGTTAAAAAGGCCGGAAAAGCTTCGGTAAAATCTTCAAAGTCGATCTTGGCAACTGCACCGACCATAAGTACCCCGACAATAATTAAAGCCGGCGCCGTTGCTTCGGCCGGAATCAGGCCGGCCATGGGAGCGATAAAGAGAGCCATGAAGAACAGTATACCGGTGACTACCGAGGTAAAACCTGTTTTTCCACCCTCCGAGATACCGGCCGTCGATTCAATATATGTGGTGACTGTACTGGTCCCCAGCAGCGCACCACCCATGGTGCCGATGGAGTCAACCAGCATCGCTCTGTTTACCCGGGGCAGGCGACCATCCTCGTCCAGGAATCCAGCCCGGGCGCCGGTTCCGAGTAAGGTGCCCATCGTGTCAAAAACATCGACAAAAACAAATGAAAATATTACGAAAAACGGAATAGCCAGGGCTGCGCGTAAATCAAGCTGTAAAAAGACAGGAGCCATACTGGCCGGGGGACCAAAAATTCCGCCAAGACCCGTAGGCAGAGGTTGGATGCCCATGATAAAACTGACAATAGTTGTCAACAAAATACCGATCAAAATAGCGCCTTTTATTTTGCGGGCCATCAGGACAGCAATGATCAGGATCCCGATCATCGCCAGGAGCGGACCCGGAGCAGTCAGGTCACCGAGGGTAACCTGTGTTGCTTCGTTGCCGACAATGATCCCCGCATTCTGTAAACCGATGTAGGCAATGAAAAGCCCGATTCCGGCGGCAACAGCACTTTTAAGGCTGATCGGCACAGCCGCATCAATGTGGCTGATCGCCCCTGAAATAGATAGAATCAGGAATACAACTCCGGAAATAAAAACGGCGCCCAATGCGGCCTGCCAGCCAAACTGGGCAGCAACTACAAAAGCAAAGAACGCATTGAGCCCCATTCCGCTAGCCAGAGCAAAGGGATAATTAGTCAATAAACCCATCAGGATAGTGGTCACTCCAGCGGCAATGATCGTTGCCGTCATGACCGCACCGAAATCCATACCGGCTGCGCTTAAGATAGCAGGGTTAACGAAGATAATATAAGCCATGGTCATAAAAGTGGTAGCGCCGGCATTGATTTCGGTCTTCAGGGTTGTATTGTGTTCTTCGAACTGAAATATATTTTTCATCATCATCCTCCTCGTTGAACTATTATTGAAAAACTTGCCTGATGAAACTTAAATAGATTTTTTTTAAAAACACCTCCTCACAGCAAAATAATAAGCCCGGGCAGATAGGTATCGAGCGAAACCTACCCGCCTGGGCTTTTTTCCCTTCGGTGTGACATTTCAGCTGCAGTAGTTCAGGCTGCTGCTGCCGATGTCTGCGCCACTCGGACCAGACCCTCCGTTTTTTAAATCCGTATTTACGGAAGCGGAACCATAGGCACACTTTCCCTCGTTAAAATATTCTTTTAACGATTGATATATATTTAGTTTTTTC
>JBFYYZ010000191.1:0-2542 GCA_041309745.1 Bacillota bacterium
GATTAAGGCGGCAATGCCGGCGGTCAGGGGGCCGCATGATAAAGCGCCGATGCTTAAGATGATTGTGCGCCCGTCAAAGATAACACCGGGTTCTAAAATAAAAGACATCCGCATCCCTAAAATAGCAGCGATACCAAAAAGCAGGCCTGAATAAACTGAGTATTTAAGGCTTCCTTTTTGCCAGTGTCGGATAATCAGGTTGTAAACTGCGATGGCTGTAACCAGCAGGGTAATGTTTTGCACAAAAAGTATAAACATTGGACTTGATCCCTTTCTTTAGCAGAAGCTGCTGGTGCGAATAACCAAGTCAATTGCGGTAATGATCTTCAATGATCATATCTGGTTAATAATAACACCAAAACGCGGGTAAAGTAAATAAATATTGGCTTAAGTGCTAAATCTGACGTTTTATTTGCCGTTAATTTTAGTTTTGACAAAAATCCCCCTGATCGGGTAATCTTAGAGAGTAATTTATCGACTTTAAGAGCCAGTGATAGCGCTTCGGCAGAGGAGGAACTATTTAGTTCCTTCTCGATTTATGTTTTTATCCTTTACGGCGGTTGAATGATGAATCTGAAAAAATTTAAGGTGTTTCGAAATAACTCTGCCGGGCAGGCTGAAAACAATGCCGGTGAGCTTGCGCCTTTCCGGCCGGTTAAAAGCATTTTGATCCTGGCCTGGCCGGTTGTGATTGAGATGGGCCTTCATACCTTTGTCTGGATCTTTGATACGGCAATGGTCATGCGCCTGGGTGCCCGTGAGGCAACTGCTGTTGAGTTCGGAGCAATTATTTTATTTAACTCCCTCTTTATCTTAGGCGCTCTCGGTATCGGGGCCAACTCTTTGGTAGCCCGCTATACCGGGGCTAACGAGATGAAAACAGCGGCTAAGACCGGTGGTCAGGCTTTGTTGGTCAGCTTTCTGATTACCCTGGCCTTTACCGCAATCAGTATTGCCGGCTATAAATATTTCTTCAGCGCGATTATCAAAGATGCTATCACAGTGGCCCTGGCCGAGGAATATTTCTACTATGCCCTGGTCAGTGGCGGTTTTGCTCTGCTGCCGTTGGTGGTGGCCAGCGGCATTATCCGCGGTGTGGGTAATACCAGGGTGCCGATGATCATCGCCCTAATTGCCAATGCCTATAATGTAATCGGTGACTACCTGCTGATCTTTGGTAATTATGGCTTTCCGGCGCTTGGGGTAAAGGGTGCGGCTTTGGCTACCGGTTCGGCCCAGTTGATTGCCCTTACTCTTTCAATTGGTTACCTGTTTATGCATCGTGGCATCTTGCCCTTTAGCTGGCAGTCGCTATTTCCTCTTGATAAGGTGGTCATTCGAAAAGTACTGAAGCTGAGCATTCCTGCCGGGGCGGAAGAGCTGACCAATAGCGGCAGCCGGATGATTACTGCCGGCTGGATTACTTTTCTCGGTCCGGTGGCTTTTGCCGCCAATGCTGCAGCTATTGCTGCTGAGGCTTTCTCCTTTATGCCGGGGCAGGCTTTTGCCATTGCCGCCACTACCCTGGTTGGGCAGCGTTTGGGGGCCGGGTTTGTCAAACAGGCCCGGGATAGCGGTTACTGGGCGGTGGTGCTGGCAACGATCTTGATGAGCCTTTTTGGGTTGGTCTTTTTCTTTATGCCGTACTTGGTGATGAGCCTTTTCGATCCACCCGATCCCGAGGTGCTGCGTTTAGGCATTCTCTGCCTGCAGATTGCTGCTTTTGAGCAGCCATTTATTGCCATATCGATGGGTTTTTCAGGGGCGCTTAAAGGTCTCGGCGATACCAAGGGGCCTTTCAGAATTGGACTTTATACCAATTTGTTGCTCCGCCTGCCCCTGATTTATGCCGCTATCTATATCTGGCAGCTTGAGATCTACCACATCTGGTGGATTACGGCATTGCAGTATGCAGTCAGTTCGCTCCTGCTATATATGCGCTACCGCAAGAAAGACTGGGCTAAACTTGAACCGATACCGACCCTGAAAAATGTAGGTTAACAGAAAGGTGGCCGCTACTGATGATTGTGGATAAAAGAAAGATGGATGGCGTGGAAGATTGGTGGAAAAGGGCTGTATTTTATCAGATCTACCCGCGCAGCTACATGGATAGTAACAATGATGGCATAGGCGATTTACCGGGGATTGTCTCCCGCCTCGATTATTTAAATGATGGCACCGATCAATCACTGGGGATTGATGCGATCTGGTTTAGCCCCTTTTTTACCAGCCCTGATCACGATTTTGGTTACGACGTGGCCGATTATTGTGATATCGATCTCCGCTACGGCACTATTAAGGATTTTGACCGCCTTCTGGAGGAGGCTCACAAAAGAAAGATCAGGGTGATGCTTGATCTGGTCGTTAATCATACTTCTGATCAGCATCCCTGGTTTTTAGAATCACGGTCGTCGCGCGATAATTCGAAGCGCGACTGGTACATCTGGAAAGACGGGCGAGGCAAAAACAACCGGCCACCGAATAACTGGCGCAATAATTTTTTCGGCCGAGCTTGGACTTTCGATCAGAAAACGGGCCAGTA
>JBFYYZ010000192.1:0-2503 GCA_041309745.1 Bacillota bacterium
GCCCAGGATTAAGGCCAACACATAATTTAGGCTGAGCACCGGGTGCAATACCGAAAGGCTGCCAAAACGGTAAGCGGTAATCATCAGGGCCGCCCCCGCCCCGTAGAGCAAAAACCCGGGGAGCAATAAGATAATCCCCTGCTCGTGCGCCAGTTTCCAGAAAAGCTGCCCAAAACTGATACAAACCGAGGTGAGCACCATCAGCAGAATACCGGTCCGGTTACGCTTAAAAGATTCTTTAAATTGGTTGGACTTCAAGTTATTTTTTCAACCGCTTGAACCAGGTACTTTTGTTTTTTCTGAACCAGCTCAATGATTACCGATAAATATTTGAGGATAAAGGCCAAGATCATGAAAACACCGCTTAAGCCGCCGGAAACCATAAGCATCAAGGTGGTCCAGCCTTCAAGCGGCTTGTGAATGCCAAAATACTGGACGAGTGTGTAGATGATCCTGGAGATAGTTAAAGCTATGAGCATGATGGTTAAGGTCATGGATACCTTGTAGGCAAAATCGGTAAAGATCACCAGGGAGTCAAAGGCCGTTTCTTTTCGCAAGCGAAAAGTATCACTGTTGGATACCCGTTCAGAAATGATTGGCTCGTAAGTCAGGGCTTTGATGTTCAGTCCGCTGCTGGCGTAGGCTGCCTTACGGTAGGAAATGGTTTTGCTGAACGCCTCCACCCGGTTGATAGCCCGGCGCGAAAGGATCCGAAACCGCTCAGTGGTTAAGCTCCCACACGAGTGGGAAAAACGGTTAAAGGCCGCATAAAAAAGCCGAGAGGAAAAGCTGACCCGGCCCCGGGGAACCGCCGAGACCACGTCAAAACCCTGCAGGGCGTTCTGGTAAATATCGATAATCAGCTGCTGATCGTAATCGACAGCCAGGGAATCAAACTCGTAAACAAAATCCCCAACAGCCAAGTCTACCCCGGCGTTCATTGCCAGTTCAATGCCCTGGTGAAAGCCCATGTGAACGAACGCAACTGCAGGAATCTTATTTTTTAGCACAAAATCCTTTATTCTTGCCATACTGCCAGCACTGCAACCGTCATTAGCAAAGATAATTTCATATTGAGCAAAGTGGTCGTTAAGTACGGGGTAAAGTATTCGGATGAATTTTTCAACCTGCTCCTCATCCCGGTACAAATAAGCAACCGCCGAAACAAACTTATTTTCTTTTTCTACAATCACTGTAGCACCTCCTCAAGATCATAGATGGTATTGATTTTTCCAGATAAAACGGTGATTAAGGTCGGATCTACAGAGTGACGCCTGATTACCGTGGGGCGGGAATCGTCTACTTCCGAGGACTTTAAGATTGGTTTAATCGAAAACAGCGAACCACTGTACTCAAAATGCAGTTCTGGCTTAAGGTATTTGTGGGCGAGGGCGGCCATGTAGCTCCAGGCGGAAACAGGTTTTGCCGGACAGGTGTTGCAGTTGCCCAGCTGCTGAGGAGAGCAATAGCCTGCACTTAATTTCTGACAATCAAAGTGCGGCAGGCTGGAGTAACTAACCTTATGCGGCGTAAAGGAAACCGAAGTCAGCGAGTGCAGACCGCAGCTGCCAAAAGGTATGATTGAAAAAAAGGGCCCGTCCATCACGGTCAATCCCAGCCCGGTAAGCTCTTCGCTCACCCGGCACAAAATAATCTCGCACAGTTCATATTTAATGTCAAAGAGCTTAAATCCAAGCTTAGCCAGGACCTGGTTGACCGAAGCATAAGTTGTATTGATCAGGTAATCACTACTGAAGATTTCGCCATTATCAAGCTCAACTTGATAAGAGGTTGCGCCGCACTCAATCTTATCGATCCGCACCTGAAAGCGCATGGTCACTTTAGGCTTTGCCGCCAGGGAAGACATCATTTTATCCTTCAACAGAATGGCATCAAAGACGACCTCTTTGGTCAGAAATGCTCCTACGCAGCTGTCGTCTTTAAAGTATTTCCCCGCTATCACTTTTTCACAGGGGATTCCTGCGTCGCAGCAAAACTTTTCAAATTGTTCGGCATTAGTCCAGGAAAAGTTAGCAGAAATAGCATAGATCTTATCAAAGCTTTCGTTGATACAGCTTTTGAACTCCCGGCTGAAGCGATCAAAATATCCTGCCGATTTGACAGCCGTCGAGTAAGAACGGGGATAGTGGTAGCCCATGTGGATGCGAGCCTGATTAATAGAAGTTGCCCGGGTAAAAGGCTGATCATCGTACTCTAGCACCAGCACCCTCTCACCCTTTTCGGCACAAAGCCGCGCGCAGTAGAGCCCGTAAAGACCAGCCCCGATAATGATTTTATCGTAGACCATCAATTTCCCCCCTGTTCCAGGGCATGATCATCACCCCAATAATAATCGGAACAGTAATCAGGATGCTCCAGCCGTAGCGGTAGTCAAGCCAACCCGCTGACAGGGCAAGCGACAAAAGGTTGGCCATGATCGGCACAGTCAGGGCAATCAGTATTTTACAATTGTGCTTTACAGCAAACAAATAACCGCTAAAAA
>JBFYYZ010000193.1:0-4923 GCA_041309745.1 Bacillota bacterium
CCATTTTTATGCCTTTTTAGCAGGTTTGATCCGGAGTCTATTACTGAGCCATCTTAATGAGTTCGGTGAACCGCAGTTCAATCAGATCGCCTATAATTACGCCGAGCTCGGCGGCCCGCCCGCCTTTTAGCTCTATGGCATACTGCGCTGGGACGCCGCTGCGGTAGACAGGCAGTTCGTGATCGGGAATGCCGGGCAAAGGTGGATCCATTTCATGCAGAGCAACAACTATGCCGGTAGGGTCAAGAAAAATCAGATCAATAGGCGTCAGGCAGTTCTTCATCCTGAAACCGAGCTCAGTAGGGTACGGCGGCGCGTCAGGAAAGACAAAGAGCATCCCGCCGCTTAAAGCAATCTCTTCTCTGCCCATCAACCCTTCTGCCCGCTGATCTGGAGTAAGGGCCAGCTCAAGCTTAAACAGGGCACCCTTAATCTTCACCTCCTCAACCGGCTGGCGGCCGGATGGATCAACGCCGCGGTCGCAACCACTGGCGCTGATTAAGATCAGTACTATCAGGAAAAGCAAATTGATCTTTTTAACCACTTTAAAAATAATAAAAATCGTTGCCACCGCCTTCCTGACCAACATAATATTTTAGTAGTTTTTAAAGAATTACGCCCTGCTCCGGTTGACAACACTACTGCTGCTGATCAAATAAACAGGGTGCTGATTCCTTAAAAAGAAAGGGCAGAACAGGTAAATGAAACTTAAAACTATTTTTACGACCGGGTTTTTAACCATTCTGCCACTGGCGGTAACTATCTATGTTTTCTACGTTATATTTAATTTCCTCGAAAACCTGGTCGGCGGTCTGATCGAGTCAGTTTTCAATTTCCACATACCCGGCATCGGCTTCGTGTCCGGACTCTTACTGATTTTGCTGATCGGCTTTATCGCTTCCAATATCATTGGCAACCGGCTGATTAATTTTTTCGATCAAATCTTCCAGCGCGTTCCGATTACCCGTGGCATCTACACCAGCGCCAAGCAAATTATTGATGCTTTTACACTACAGGGTAAAAACGCCTTTCAGCAAGTGGTGCTGCTTGAATATCCACGGAAAGGACTCTATGTAATCGGCTTCGTCACCGGACAGTCCCGGGGCGAAATCCAGGAAAGAACGGCAGAGGAAACACTGAACATTTTCGTACCCACAACCCCAAACCCGACCTCCGGCATGCTGATCCTGGCTCCGAAACACGAGGTAACTGAGCTGAAGATGACCGTGGAAGAAGGAATGAAAGTAATCATCTCCGGCGGCCTTTTCTCCCCGGCCGACAATAATGAAAAAGTAATCATTACCCTGCCTGAAGCCCCGGGTTGTCCTGAAGAGTAGCCTTTATTTTTTTTCTACCCAGCCCAGCGAACGCTGTACTGCAGCGCTCCAGCCGGCATAGAGTTTTTGCCGCTGCTCAGCGCTCATCTGCGGTTCAAAATAAGCGCTTCCCCGCCATTTTTCACTTAGTTCAGTTAAATCCTGCCACAGACCACAAGCCAGGCCAGCCAGGTACGCAGCGCCCAGTGCGGTGGTGTCAAATGTTGCGGAACGGCGAACCGGTATCGAAGTAATGTCGGCCTGAAACTGCAGTAAAAGATCCATGACACTGGCCCCTCCATCAACTCTCAGCTCTTTAACCGGCAGTTCGGCATCTTTGTGCATAATGTCGAGGACATCACGGGTCTGATAAGCCATTGCTTCAATCACTGCCCTGCCAATATGGGCCCTTGAGGTGCCCCCGGTAATACCAATCATTAATCCGCGGGCGTAGGGATCCCAGTGCGGAGCGCCAAGCCCGGCAAAGGCCGGCACCAGGTAAATACCGCCGTTGTCTTCAACCTGGGCAGCCAACCCTTCAAGCTCTGCAGCCTTACTGATCAGGCCCAGGCCATCACGCAGCCATTGGACTGCAGCCCCGGTAATAAAAATGCTGCCTTCCAGGGCATATTCCACCCTGCCATCAAGGCCCCAGGCGATGGTTGTCAGCAGCCCATGCTTCGATCTAACCGCTTTCTCACCCGTATTCATCAGCAAAAAGCAACCGGTGCCATAAGTGTTTTTTGTCATGCCCGGTTCGTAACAAGCCTGTCCAAAAAGCGCTGCTTGCTGATCGCCGGCAATTCCGCCGATGGGAACCCTGATGCCGGAAAAAAGTTCCGGGACAGTTTCACCATAGATCATACTGTTAGGCAAAACCTGCGGCAGGGCTTCCTGTGGGACATTAAAAAGCTGCAGCAAAGCCTCGTCCCATTTAAGATCGTGAATATTAAAAAGTGAGGTGCGGGAAGCGTTGCTGTAATCAGTAGCAAAAACCCGGCCCCCGGTCAGGCGGAAAAGCAGGTAACTGTCAATCGTTCCGCAGCACAGTCTGCCCTCTGCCGCCGCTTCGCTGACAGCGCTGATGTTGTCCAGGGCCCAGTGGATCTTCGAACCGGAAAAATAAGGATCAAGCAGCAGCCCCGTTTTTTGGCGAACCTCTTCTTCATAACCTTCTTCTTTCAAACGCCGGCAAAAATCGGCTGTGCGGCGGCACTGCCAGACAATCGCTTTGGTCAGAGGAGCCCCGGTATTTTTATCCCAGAACACAACTGTTTCACGCTGGTTTGTGATACCAATTGCCGCCACGTCTCCGGCCCCTGCACCAGCCTGCACCAGCACTTCTGATGCTGCAAGCAAAACGTTTTTCCAGATCTCTTCGGCATCGTGCTCCACCCATCCGGGCTGAGGATAATACTGCTTATGTTCCCTGTTAATCCGGGCGTTTGAAACTCCTTCTTTATCCCACAGGATCGCAGTAGTCCCGGTCGTGCCCTGGTCGATAGAGAGAATGAATTTTTTAATTACAAACCCCTCCTCCGGAAAAAATGATTGTCAACTGATGATTGCTCAAGCTACCGTAAAAACCAGGGTGTTGCCTCTGGAGCTGCGCTCCAGCTTGCCTTGATACTCAAGATAATGAACATGAGCCAGCGCCTCGCCGGTGGCAAACCACTTCTGCATCAAAGGGAAGTCTTCCCAGCTGTCGGCAACAAGATCCCAGGTCATGCCGGCGGCGATTTCAAAGGCGCTGACCTGCCCTGTCTTCCCGACAATCTGCAGTACTTCAGCCAAGCGCTGAAAGTGATGTTCTTTAAGCTGATCAATTCTTTGCCGGCAATTTTTGATCAGGCTGCGATGACCCGGCAAGACCAATCTTATATCCAGGTTATAAACACGGTCCAGACTCTCGAAATATTCGCCAAGGGGATTGCTGTCTTCAAGCCAGGTTGATATATTGGGCGTTATATCGCCTAAAATGTGGTCTCCGGAAAAGAAAAGCTGTAGGTGAGGGTCGAAAAGGCAGGTATGCCCGCGGGTGTGTCCCGGCGTTCTGACGCACTTAAGCTCGTAGTTGCCATAGGAAAGCAGATCACCATCTTCAACCATTGTAAAGTTGATTGGACCCTGGGGGCTATAGCGTTGACCCGGATGTGAATCGATCGCCTGGTCTATCAGACCTTCGGGAAAACCATGTTTGCCCGCCAGGGAACCAACCAGTTGCCAAAGATCAGTTCGCTGTAAAATTTCTGCATCTGGTTCGTTAAAATAGATGACTGCACCGGGGGCGGAAAACTCTGCAACCAGGCCCACGTGGTCGGCATGCATATGAGTTACAAAATAATCGGTTTGCTGTAGATCCAGGTCAAGCTGGCGGAAAGCGTCGCTTAAAGCCTCTTTACATTCATCGCGATTCATCCCGGTATCGATCACCAGGTTACGTTTTTCGTGTTTAATGATGTATGAATTAGTGGCCTTTAAAGGGTTGCGGGGTAAAGGTATTTCAGCGCGAAACAGATCATCCCTGATCTGTTCAATCAACGTTTCCGGCATTAAGTCACATCCCTCCGGTTATATAAGTTGGTAATTTAGTATGCAGCATCCTTATTGAACTCGCTTTTAATTTTTTTCTGCAATTCGGGGTCGTGTATAACCTTCAGTCCGGTGATCGCCATCGCCTTGCCAACAGCCAACATGACATCGTATGCTTCGTCGGTGTCGCAAAGGGCAGTAAATTCGTGAGTATGGCCCGGCACCCACTCGTTGGTGATCGCCACCAGTGGATGAATGGAGGGTGTTACGAGACTGACATTACCCATGTCAATTGATCCCCGGCCTTCCTGATGCGGAGATTCCAGGTTATAACCTGCTTCCTTCAGGCTCTCAGCAAACAGATCGGCCATCACCCTGTTACTAACCATCGCATCATAGGGATATCCGGATTCACTAACTTCAAGGGTTGTGCCGGTAATGGTAGCGGCTCCCCGGGCACAGGCAATTACCTTCTCTACCACTTCCGCCAGGTAGTTTTTGTCACGGGACCTGATAATAAAATGAGCAGCTGCGCGGTCAGGGACAACATTGGGGGCGAGGCCCCCTTCGGGTATCACGCCATGAATACGCACATCATCTTTTAAGTGCTGGCGCAAAGCGTTTATTCCATTAAAGGTTTGAATTACCGCATCAAGAGCATTCTGTCCCTCCCAGGGCTCAGAAGATGCATGGGCGCTACGCCCGTGAAATATGAACTTAAAATCGCGGCAGGCTAAAGACTCAACATAAAAAGAGGTTGAACAGCCGGGATGAAACATCATCGCCGCATCGATGTCGTCAAATACACCGGCCCGCACCAGATCTACCTTGCCACCGTGATCTTCCTCATCCGGAGTGCCGATCACGGATACCCGGCCGGGATTACCATCCAGAGCAGCCGCCAAGGCCACTCCGGCAGCAACACCGGCAACAGCAATCAGGTTATGCCCACAGCCGTGGCCGATATCGGGCAGGGCGTCGTATTCAGAGCAAAAACCCACATGGTAGCCTGAATCTCCATAGCTGGCCATGAAGGCAGTTTTCAGGCCGCCTAAACCGCGCCAGACCTTGAACC
>JBFYYZ010000194.1:0-2978 GCA_041309745.1 Bacillota bacterium
AGCTTTAAGCAGGCTCGAAGAGCTGAGTGCCAGGGTGGAACAGTCGCTCAACTTAATTGTCGACAGCGAGGGAACCCTTGACGTAGCGCAATCTGAAAATATAATCACCCTGATCGAAGAGCTATCGCCGATGATTGATGATATCAGGACGGTATTTTATAAATAAGATAGCAAGAAAGGCTTCCCAGCTATGATCTTCAGGGAAAGCAAGCTAAAAGGCGCATGTTTAATTACACTGGAACCGGCAGTTGATGAGCGCGGTTCTTTTACACGCACCTTCTGCCGTAAAGAGTTCGAAGATCAAAACCTTGTAAGTGATTATGTGCAAAACAGCATCTCGATAAACAATTCAAAAGGTACTCTGCGGGGTATGCATTACCAGGAAGATCCGGCATCTGAAACCAAACTAATTCAGTGTCTGTTAGGCGCTGTTTACGATGTGATCATTGACCTGCGCCCCCAATCACCAACTTTCTGTTCTTGGGAGAGTTTTGAGTTAAGCGCTGAAAAACAACAATTACTCTATGTGCCGGCAGGTTTTGCCCATGGGTTCATAACTCTTGTAGATGACACGGCGCTTTACTACATGATTTCTGAATATTATTCCCCAAATTTAGCCATAGGAGTGAATTACAACGACCCTGTATTTGG
Organism: Bacillota bacterium; assembly: GCA_041309745.1. GTDB lineage: Bacteria > Bacillota > Dethiobacteria > DTU022 > DTU022 > UBA993. The sequence goes on from JBFYYZ010000194.1 coordinate 652, forward strand.
CATTATATGGCCGGATATTGAGATAATTGTTGCGGAAAAGGACCGGCAGTGGCCGGATTTTAAGCGATGAAAAAAGTGCTGATAACCGGGGCCAGGGGTTTTATCGGTGCCCATTGCCTGGAAGTTTTATGTGAGTGCGGTTTTATGGTGCATGCAATCAGCTCCAAGGGCCGTTGGAGCAGATCTTCGAGTGCTGTGGAATGGCATCACGCTGACCTTCATAACTATGAACACATTGTCCGGCTGCTGTTGGAAGTAAGACCTCAGTATCTACTACACCTGGCCTGGGATGTTAAGCACGGAACCTACTGGAGCTCAATCGAAAATTTGCGCTGGGTTAGGAGCAGTTTAAACCTGCTACAGGCCTTTATCGCTGCCGGAGGCGAAAGGGTGGTTACTGTCGGCAGTTGCGCTGAGTACGACTGGAGTTACGTTTACTGCAGAGAAGAGGTTACGCCTCTTAAACCGGCTACATTGTATGGTGTTTGTAAGGATGCTCTACAAAAAATAACAACAACGGCATGCCGTGAATCAGGTGTTAGTTCAGCCTGGGGCAGGCTCTTTTATTTATTCGGTCCCGGCGAAAATGAAAACAGGCTGGTACCGTCGGTGATAACCGCTCTGCTTAAAGGTAACGACGCACTGTGCACTCACGGTGAACAGATCCGCGATTATCTCTACGTGAAAGATGCGGCTGAGGCCCTGGTCTGCCTGTTGGAAAGTAAAGTTGAGGGGCCGGTAAATGTGGCTTCTGGTAAGGCGGTTAAACTGAAGGATATTATAGATGCAGCGGCCTGCGAAGCCGGCAGGGCAGACCTGGTACGATACGGCGCAATTCTAGCTGCCGAAGATGACCCGCTGCTGCTGCTGGCCGATACGGAGAAGCTCTTTCTGCAGGTAGGCTGGCAGCCCCGCTACAGCCTGGAAGAGGGAATGCAGGAAACAGTTAATTGGTGGAAAGGTCGTGGTAAGAATAAAAGCAATAGATAAACTGCAGATAATGATTATCGGTACCGGTTACGTTGGGCTTACCACCGGGGTTGCATTGGGCTACCTCGGGCACAGGGTAACCTGTGTCGATAAAGATACAGAAATTATTGATAAGCTTGAAAGGGGTATCTCAACCATATTCGAACCGGGGTTGGAGGAACTGCTCAGTCAAGCTGCTGCGCAGGTTACTTATACGAAAGATCTGTTGCACGATCTGCCTGAAGCGCAAGTGGTGATCATTGCTGTGGGCACCCCGGCCAAGGAAAACGGTGATACCGATTTAAGCTATGTCGAAGCGGTGGCCCGTGAAATCGGAGCAGCGATGGACCCACAAAATCCGCCCCTGATTGTCAACAAATCGACAGTCCCGGTCGGGACGGCCAGACGGGTTGAGACCGTGATCAGCGAAGAGTTGGAGAAGCGCTGTTTCGATTGCAGCTTCAGCGTTGCTTCGAACCCCGAGTTCCTAAGGGAAGGTTCGGCGCTGCACGACACTTTTTACCCGGACAGAATTGTTGTTGGAGCCACTGACATCAAAGCTCTTAACCTGGTCCGCCAGATGTACGCTCCGATCCTGGAGCAAACTTTTACTCCGCCCCCGGCAGTACCCAGGCCGGAGGGTTACAGCCTGCCGGCTTTGGTCACCACCAGTCCCACCAGTGCGGAGTTGATCAAGTACACTGCCAATGCTTTCCTGGCCACTAAGATCTCATTTATCAACGAATTTTCAGCGATTGCGGAGAAAGTGGGGGCTGACATCGTTGAGGTTGCTAAGGGAGTAGGGCTTGATCGCCGGATCGGCACAGGTTTTTTAAAGGCCGGGGTTGGTTGGGGCGGCAGCTGCTTTCCAAAGGATGTTCGCTCGATTCTGTTCACCGGCAGTCAATACAACTGTGAACTACCGGTTGTTCAGGCCGCTCTTGAAGTTAACCGCCGTCAGAAATTAAAAGCGATCGAAAAGTTGCAGCAGCTATTGAAAGTAGTGAGGGGCAGTACGGTTGGCATACTGGGCCTTGCCTTTAAGCCTAATACTGATGATATAAGGGAATCGCCGGCGATCGATGTTTTAAAAGGGTTGCTGGAGATGGGAGCAAGGGTTAAGGTCTATGATCCGGTTGCGAAAGAGAAATACAGGCATACTTATCCCGATCAGCAGGTGGTTTACTGCGAAACAGCGGCTGATACCGCCCGCGATGCCGATGCTCTGGTTATTATGACCGACTGGGATGAGTTTCTGCATCTTCCCTGGATTGAGATCGGTGGCCTGATGAAGAACAAAGTAATTGTTGACGGCCGCAACATGCTCGATCGCGAACAGCTGCAACAGGCCGGTTTCA
>JBFYYZ010000195.1:0-3266 GCA_041309745.1 Bacillota bacterium
ATATCATTTAACAGGTTGGCTTCTGTCTGTCCCGGGATGGCAAAGATTAAATCTAAATCGACCACTTCAAAGCCCTCTTTTATGACAAGCTGCACTTTTTCAGCAAAGGCATTGCTGCACCTCCCTAATCTTTGGAGACAACCAGGGTCAAATGACTGAATCCCGATACTGACCATCGTTACGCCGGCAGATTTTAGTTTCCGAACATTTATTTCAGTAATATCATCCGGGTGAAGCTCTACCCCTATGCCGCCGGTAATTGTAAAATATCTCGTTAAACGATCGATGATCTCTTTCAGATCATCGATCATCAGAGCCGGTGTGCCGCCGCCGAAATAGAGGCTGGTGGCCTGCTTTTTACCGGATAGATGGTTGCACGCCAGATCGATCTCTTGAAGAAGAGCTGTTTTATATGCATGTGCTTCTTTTTTATTGTAGATATATTTACAATAGGGACAGAAGCTGCAGAGCGATTTACAAAAGGGAATATGAACGTAGAGTCCCAGTTCTTTCACTGGTTCAAAATCCAGTTGGTTATTAAAGATACCCTGGAATAAGAATGGTTTAAAAGAGCGGGTTAGCATAACCCTGAGTACAGATGTGAGGAGCATTATTTCATATCCTTATTTCTCCAGATCCTCTTTTTTATTGTGATATTCTTCAGCGTCAATTTCACCTTTAGCATACCTTTCACGCAAAATAGAGAGAGCATCGTCTCTTTTATTTTTAAAAATATCTGCTTGGAGGAAGTATCTTCTGAATACTTTTAAGGCAATAACCATTACAACAGCCCAAAATATAAGATACATGGCCATTGATGCCAACCCTATCCACCAGTAGCTTCCAGCACTTAAAATCTGGCTGTTAGGCCCATAAAAAGGATGCATCTCTTCTGACCGCTCTCAATAGAGTATAGTTCTACATTTGCTAACTAGATTTTACTCCCTATAATTGTTGAAATCAATACACACAAGGTTAATCACTATTAATATCGAAAATATTATAATGAGGTAAGCCTGGACACGAGTTTGTGCCCAACAGATGCTATGCTACCGGGGGCTTCTACTGTAAAATGATCTTAAAATCACCGATGACAATAATCTACCATATTAAAAAAGAAACACCCTTCCGTTGATGCTTCGAAAAGGCGTTCCGTATGTTCCAAATAATTTGGAGCGGGTGATGGGAATCGAACCCACGTATCTAGCTTGGAAGGCTAGGGCTCTACCATTGAGCTACACCCGCTCTTTCACGAAAGCCAGCATAGATAATGGTACTTAAGGCTCCGCTAATATAATATAAACGTTTCTGTAAATCATTGCAACTATTTTTGCGCTATCTTGCAGGAATAGGACGGTTATTTGTCGAAATTGACTAAATTAAATTAACATATTGGGGGTTATCTGATGCGTAAAAAGTGGCTTTGGATAATATTGATCATATTTCTGGTGCTGATCGTTGCCGCCGGGGCAGTTGCCTACTGGATTGCTCGGGGAGGTCTGCCGAAAACAACTGGCACCATTACCGCCGGGGTTGATGAACCGGTTGAGATCTATCGCGATGAATACGGTGTTCCCCACATTATCGCCACTTCGATGGAAGATCTCGTTTTTGCCCAGGGTTATGCCCAGGCTCAGGACAGGTTGTGGCAGATGGATATGAGCCGTCGCGGTGTGAGCGGCAGGCTTTCTGAAATACTCGGAGCTGAATTTCTGGAAACCGACTATTTTACCCTCACGGTTGGGTTTTTGCGAGCCGCCGAAAAGAATTACCGCCTGCTAAGCCCTGAAACAAAAAAACTGCTTGAAGCTTATTCTGCGGGGGTAAATGCCTATATCGACGACAACACCAAGCACTTATCACCGGAGTTTACTTTGCTCGGCTACAAGCCAGAACCCTGGAACCCCTTGGACAGTTTGGCTATAGGCGTCTATATGTCCTGGTACTTAGGCGGAAATATGCAGAGCGAACTATTCCATACCGCCTTGATCGAAGAAGTGGGTGTCGATCTGGCAGCAGAGCTTTTCCCTTACTATCCGGAATACGGGCCGATCATCGCGCCCACCGTTAATGACGCCCTGCAGCTTGATGAAGATGATGTAGCCAAGCTGCTTGATCTATCTCGCATCGCCGAGTTAAACGGAAAAACCCGTTTTGTACCCGGGCTGGGCTCCAACAACTGGGTAATCAGCGGTGAATTGACAGAGGGGCGCGGAGCAATCCTGGCCAATGACATGCACTTAGGCATGGGCATGCCTTCAATCTGGCATAACATCCACCTGGTTCTGGAGGATGAAATTAATATTGCCGGAGTAATGTTTCCCGGCATACCGGGAGTGATCGTTGGTTTTAATGAGCACATTGCCTGGGGAGTTACCAACACCGGCCCGGATGTGCAGGATCTCTTCCTGCTTGAATTAAACCCGGAGAACCCTCACCAGTACCGTTATATGGATGAGTGGGTTGACGCCGATGTTTTCTCTGCTGAAATCAGGATTAAAGGCGAAGAAGAACCGCTGGTCATTGAGGTTGCCGAAACTCGCTTCGGGCCGGTAGTCAGCGGTGTAGTAGACTTGGAGGTTCCAATGAGCCTACGCTGGACAGCCCTTGACGGAACTCGCGAATCCGATGCCATTATCGGCTTGATGAGAGCAACCAACTGGGAAGAGTTCACCGCCAATCTAGAAAACTTCATGTCTCCCACCCAGAACTTTGTCTACGCCGACCGGGAAGGAAATATCGGCTACCGGGCCAACGGTTTGATCCCGATCCGCCGCAGCGGTGATGGGCTACTGCCCGCGGACGGCCGCAGTGATATCAACGAATGGATCGACTACATACCCTACGACGAGCTGCCTACCGTTTACAACCCGCCGGAAGGAATAATTGTTACCGCCAACCACCGCGTGATCGATGAAGATTACCCCTACTTTATCTCCTACCAGTGGGCTCCGCCCTACCGGGCGATGAGTATCTGGACCGAACTGGAACAGAGTGACACTTACAGCCTGGATGATATGATCCGGGGGCAAACCAGCTTCTTAAACACTCAAGCCCTAACTCTGCAGCAAGTGCTGCGCGATGCCCTGCTGAAAGCCGATTTGGCGCAAACTGAATCCGAAGCTCTGGATATCTTTGTTGACTGGCTGGAAGACAGTTACGAAGAGGCCGATGCGGTTGGACCTACTATTTATAATGTGCTCTATTTTAAAATGATGGAACTGACCTTTAAGGACGAAATGGGCGAGGAGATGTATGAGCGCTTT
>JBFYYZ010000196.1:0-6739 GCA_041309745.1 Bacillota bacterium
TTTGTGCTGTGATATAATATTCAAACAAAAAGAACAGGCGGTGATAGCATGGAACCACTAACCGAGAAACAACGGCGAGTCCTCCAATTTATTGAACAAGAAGTAGCCCGCTGCAACTATCCCCCCTCTGTCCGGGAAATTGGCAAAGCCTTAGGGATCAGTTCCACCGCCACTGTTCATGGTTATCTCGACTTGCTTGAAGAAAAAGGCTACATCATGCGTATGGCCACTAAGCCACGGGCAATTAAACTGTTGGTCAGCACTGAGGGTGACCCGGATCTAAAATGCTCCTTTGCGCCGCTCATCGGTCGTGTTGCCGCAGGTATGCCTGTCCTTGCCGCCGAAAACCGCGAAGGATATTTTCCCATTCCCGACCACCTATCTGTTGGTGAAAACTGTTTTGTTCTAAAAGTTGTGGGTGATAGCATGATCGATGCCGGTATTAATGATGGTGATTACGTTATAGTGCGGCAGCAGTTTTCCGCTGAAAACGGAGAAATTGTCGCGGCCCTGATTGATGATGAGGCAACGATTAAGAGGTTTTTCCGTGAGAGTAGCGGCTTCAGGCTACAGCCGGAAAACAGCATTTATCCGCCGATCCTGGTTAATGATGTGGAAATCTTAGGCAAGGTAGTTGCACTTTTCCGTAAGTTATAGTTAGTCCCAGACAGCGTATTCACTTAAACGGGCGGCAAGCCCCCCATCCACAATTGCTTCAACAATAATTGCATATTCAGTATACCGAATCGATTTGACTTCCCCCTGCTCCTGGATTTCAGACAAAAGTTTTCCGGCACTATATGGCAGTGACACCTTCAGTAACGGCTGCTGCCTGTTTATGAAGTCACTAATCCTGTTGTTAAGCTCAGTAAAACCTTCTTTTCTAATCGCCGAGACAAAAAGCGCCTCCGGAAACTCCCTCTTCAGGTAAGCAAAATCATTACTGTTTTCCACCAGATCAATTTTATTGAAAATCAACTGCTCTTTTTCGATAAAACCGGAATCAATTTTTTGCAGGTGTTCGTGCACTATTGCGATCTGGTTATGATAATCAGGATGGCTCAGATCAACAACGTGCAGCAGCAAATCTCCGGCGGCTATCTCTTCTAGGGTAGCCTGGAAAGCAATCACCAGCTGCTTGGGCAGCTTTTCAATAAACCCGACTGTATCAGTGAATAATACTTCCTTACCCCCCTCCATCTTTCCCCGTCTCACGGCTGGATCAAGAGTGGCAAAAAGTTTATCCTCTGTATACAAAGTGGAACCGGTTAAGGCATTTAAAAGCGTTGATTTACCGGCATTGGTATAACCGACAAGGCTGACCACAAAACAACGGTTGCGTTGGCGGCGCTGGCGATGCAGCTTTCTATGTTTGCGCAAAGCGGAAATCTCTTTTCTCAGCTCGCTTATTTTCCGGCGGATCACCCGTCGATCGACCTCGAGCTGTGTTTCTCCCGGACCTCTCGTTCCGATTCCCCCTCCAAGGCGGGAGAGCTGTTTTCCTAAACCGATCAAACGAGGCAGCATATATTGTAACTGAGCCAGTTCAACCTGCAATTTGCCTTCTTTTGAAAGCGCCCTGCGAGCAAAAATATCAAGGATCAGGGCTGTGCGATCGATCACTTTAACATCAAGGATCCGGTCAAGATTTCTAATCTGAGTGGGGTTTAATTCGTTGTCGAAAATAACCAAATTGGCATCCATCTGCTCGATTAAATTTACAAGCTCCTCAGCTTTTCCCTTGCCTAAGTAGTAAGCATTATCAGGCGCATTTCTAGCCTGTACTATGCGGGCTACTACCTCTGCACCAGCCGTATCCGCCAGCAGGGCTAGTTCGTCCAGCGATCTTTCCAGTTTATCGCTATGTTGACCCAGATTTAGTCCGGCTATAATTGCCTTTTCAATTGATGGTTTTTCGATTATTTTCGCCTGCCCTTGCTGTGGCATAATAAAGCAGGAAGGACACCCACGAAGATGCCTCCCTGCTTCTTTTAAACTGTAAAATTTACTCGGTGGCCGCTTCCCCTGATTCTTCTTCTGCAATGTCATTTTCGCCGTTTCGCAAATTAATAATGCGTGCCGGAATAATTGTTGATATCGCATGTTTATAGACAAGCTGCTGCTTACCTTCAACATCTAAGAGCAGCGTAAAGTTGTCAAAACTGCGCACGACTCCTTTAATCTGGTATCCGTTGATCAGAAAAACTGTTGTCAACATATTTTCTTTTCGAGCCTGGTTAAGAAAAGTATCCTGTAAGTTGATCATGCCTTTCATCGATCGGGCTCCCTTCTTATCTCTTTCTTCAGGAAACTATATTCGCCCGTTAGGGCGCTAAATCCTTCACTATTTTGCAAATATTTTCCGCAATAACTTCTATGGCTGTAGATTGATTAACATCAATCCAGGTTATCTCTTTTTCCCGGCGAAACCAGGTTAACTGCCGCTTGGCCAGATTTCTTGTTTCCTTTTTGATGTCGACTACGGTATCTTCCCACCCTGTACTACCTTCCAGATAAGCAAAAAGCTGCCGGTAGCCGAGTATCTGCATTCCCGGGTCTGCTCCTCTGAAGCCTTTATTTCTGAGGCTGCGAACTTCTTCCAGGAAGCCTTTTTTGAGCATCATTTCCACTCTTTTTTCGATTCGTTCATAGAGAGTATCGCGATCCATGTTAAGCCCGAAGAGTACAGTTTTAAAAGGCGTTTCGGTCATCCTGGTCTGTGTAACCTGCTCAGAAATTGGTTTGCCTTCGAGACTGTATACTTCAAGGGCCCGGATGATTCTTTTTTGATCATTGGGGTGAATGTTGCGGCCAGCTTCCGGATCCAGATCCTGAAGCTTTTGATACAGATAGCTCAGGCCAAATCTTAAGGCTTCCCGTTCATAGATTTTTCTTGTGCTAAAGTCAGCGCCCCTGTTACCAAAAGCATAGGCGGTTGTTACCGCCCTGATATATAAGCCTGTTCCGCCAACCATCAGAGGTAGCTTTTTAGCTGACCACAACTTATTAAGTATTTTATTGGCTGCATGCTGGTAATCGGCAACACTAAAAGGTTGATCCGGATCAACCAGATCGATCAGGTGGTGTTTAATCTGCTTCTGTTCTTCTGCACTAGGCTTAGCGGTACCGATATCCATGTAACGGTAGACTTGCGCTGAGTCAGCGCTTACTATTTCAGTCTTAAGCTGCCTGGCAACCTGCAGGGCCAGCTCCGACTTCCCCACAGCTGTAGGTCCGGCGATTACCAACAGCGGTATTTTTTGATTCCTTTTCAGATCATTCATTTATGAGCTGCCCCTGCGTAAAAAACTTTTTTCCAGTTGATGGCGATCAAAGGTGATCATCGTCGGCCGCCCATGGGGACAATACCCGGCCGCTTCTGTTTCTAACCATTGATCAAAGAGCATGGTCATTTCATCGCGCGTAAGTGGTTGTTTTGCTTTCACCGAACGGTGACAGGCGACAGTCTTCAGCAGCGCATCATGCTGATTGGCATTTTCTCCTTCTTCCCCGTTGATCAGCCTCTCCAGCAAGTCAATAATCTCATAATCTTTGAGTGGTTCGTTAAAGAACAGGGGAACAGCGCGAATAACGTAGCTATCCAGATCGATCGGCTCTAAGTCTATTCCGCATGATTTCAGATAAGGCAAAACTCGCGGTAACTGCTCACGCCATAACACCGGGATATCCAGCGTGTAAGGAATCGTTAGCTGCGCCGCTCCTGTGTTTAATACACTTTTTAAGCTATCTTTCAAACGGTTATAGATTAGGCGCTCGTGCGCAGCATGCTGGTCAATCAGTAATAGATCTTCGCCTCGCTGAACAATAATGTAACTGCTCAGATACTGACCGATTAAAGTGTAGTAAGCGGTTTCAGAATCAAGGGTTACCCCGGAAAACGAGTCTTTGTTTTCTGCATCTGTCTTTGAAAGAAAAGGGGCATCGCCCAGCTCTGGACGTTCATGCGACTGTAGTAAAGATTCCCTGACCTGAAGCTCACTTATAGCGTCCGGATCACTGTAGAGGCTGTTTTTCGGCGGGTCAAAACTGTATTGCCTGTAACTGTCAGTTGATTTCGCATAGGGCGACTTTATACGACTGACTGGCCACTCGGGCGAAACGGACAGGTTTTGCAAAGACAGCTTTACACATCTGTAAACGGCACTTTTTGCTGCTTCTGCATTCAGAAAACGTATTTCTGTTTTTGCCGGGTGAACGTTGACGTCGATCAGTTCCGGTTTTAACTTAAGTTTAAGAACGGCCAGTGGAAAGCGCTTGAGCGGTAGTCGATCGCCGTAAGCGCGGATTAATGCTGATGCAATCTGTGGGTTATTAACGATCCGCCCATTAACAATGATGGTAATCCATTTTCTTGATGAACGGTTGTAATGAGGCGCTGATACACAACCTTCCACCACAATGTCCTCTTCTCCCAATCCATCTTTAAGTTCAAGCATCGCGGCCGCAGCATCATGTCCATACAGAGCGCCAATAACGTGCAGCAGCTTTCCGTCACCGGTTGTCTTCAGCAAACTGCGACCATTGCTCTGTAAGTTAAAGGATCTTTCCGGATGGGCGAGCGCCATAGCAGTGATCAGCGAACTGACCCGGGAAGCTTCAACAGCAGAGGCTCTTAAGAATTTTTTGCGGCCCGGAGTGTTATAAAAAAGTTCTTTTACTACAACAGTTGTACCATAGGGGGCACCGGTTTCACTAAACTCTTTTACCTCTCCCCCTTCAATCGCTATCCTCGCTGCGCCGATGGCATTATCCGGTCTGGTGATCATCTCCAGCTTTGAAACTGCGGCAATGCTGGGCAACGCCTCACCCCTGAAACCAAGACTGGCCAGTTGATCGAGGTCGTCGATGGCCACTAGTTTACTGGTTGCAAAACGTTGAAAGGCCAGGGAGACTTGATCGGGCCTAATCCCCTCGCCATCATCGGCAACAGTGATCAGGTCCCTGCCACCGCCTACAATTGAGACCTCAATTTTCCTAGCTCCGGCATCTAGAGCATTTTCAACTAACTCCTTGATTACCGAAGCGGGATTTTCGATAACCTCTCCGGCGGCAATTTTTTCAGCTGTATCCTTACTGAGCAATTTAATTGTCATAAAGTATTAATACTCTCCACAATAATTGATAGCTATTCGTCGAGATCGAGCAGCTCTTTTTGCGCTTCATAGAGCGCTTTCATCGTTTCCAGAGGAGTCATGCGGTTAAGATCGTATTCTTTAAGTTTAATGATAATCCCTAAAGCTTGGTTATTTTCGTTTTCATGGTGACTGGATATAATGGGCAACAGGCTCAGTTGTTGTTCCGCAGCAGTGGAAGCGGCAAGTTCTAGTTCGGCCAGCACAGCTTCAGCCCTGACTAAAACCTCGACCGGCAAACCGGCAAGGCGGGCGACATTGATGCCGTAACTTTTATCAGCCTTCCCGGGCAGTACCTGGCGCAGGAAGATTACCTCCTTCCCTCTCTCTTTCACCGCCATGTTATAGTTTTTAACTCCGGCCAGTTCACCTTCCAGCCTGGTTAGCTCGTGATAATGGGTAGAAAAGAGCGTGATGGCGTTAATTTTATCGCTGATGTATTCCAGCACCGCGCGGGCGATACTCATCCCGTCGTAAGTACTGGTGCCCCGGCCGATTTCGTCCAAGATAATCAAGCTGTCTTTGCTTGCTTCTTTTAAAATAGTTGCCGTTTCGATCATCTCGACCATAAAAGTACTGTGTCCTCTGCTCAAATCGTCACTGGCGCCGACACGGGCAAAAACACGGTCGAAAAGCGGTAAACGGGCTGCTGCAGCCGGCACAAAACTACCTAATTGCCCTAAGATGGCAGCAATGGCCACGCTACGGATATAGGTGCTTTTTCCGGCCATGTTCGGTCCGGTAATCAGTAGGATAAAGTTAGCCTGATCTGCAGTCACATCATTTGGCACAAACTGCTCAATAGCCAGCTGCTCCACCACCGGATGACGGCACTCTTTCATCAATAAATTTCGTTCAGCGTTTAGTTGCGGCCGGTTGTAATTATAAAGATCTGCAGTTTCAGCCAGTCCCTGCCGGAAATCAAGCTCAGCCAGTACTTCAGCAGCTTCAAGCAGTTGCGACATCCAGTGCCCAATCTTTTCGACCAGCTCCTCAAACAAGCTCTGTTCCAGCGTCATTAGCTTTTCGCGGGCTCCGGTCAGCTGTTCCTCGATATTGTGTAGCTCTTCAGTTGTATAGCGCTCAGCGCCAACCAGAGTCTGCTTGCGGTGGTATTCCGGCGGGACAAGTTCCAGGTTCGTTTTGGTTACCTCAATGTAGTAGCCAAAGTTGCGGTTATAACTAACTCTTAACGATTTTATCCCTGTTCGGTTTCGCTCTTCTTTTTCAAAATCAAGCAGCATTTTACCACCATCACGGGCGATCTGCTTCAACCGGTCCAGTTCAGCGTTATAACCCTCCAGGAATATACCGCCCTCTTTTAGCGACACCGGTGGATCTTCATTCAGGGCGCTATCAACCAGGGTAATCAAGTCAGTAAAATCAGGCATACTCCTGCCCAGATCGGACAACTCTTGCGCTTCCAACATCTTCAACGTTTTTTTTAGTGGATCGCTATGATTTAAAGTTTTCTTTAAGGCAGCCAAATCGCGGGGGCTGACTTTCTGGTAAGCAAGCCGGCCGCAGAAGCGTTCCAGGTCAAAAATCCGGTTTAAAATAAGCCTGATTTCTCGTCTGGCCAGCGG
>JBFYYZ010000197.1:0-2975 GCA_041309745.1 Bacillota bacterium
GACGTACATTGGGTATTGAAGTAAAAGACGCCCTTGAGATCTATGTTGATGCTGAAAAAATTATCCTCAAAAAGTACGAACCTGCCTGCCTGTTCTGCGGCAATGCTGACGACGTCAAACATTTCGGTAACCGCATAGTCTGTAAAGAGTGTATTGAAAAACTGGCTAAAGACTAATCTATCATCCGCTTGAGGGGGCGCGGTTTTCCGTGCCCCCGTATCTATGGCAAATCAACCTCTTCAAAGGGAAACTCCCTGACGTGTCCTGAATCCAACAGCTTGACCTGAGCTGTTTTTTTCTTCTTATTTATTTCGGTAACCTGACCATCACCGTCGGGTGTCACAACCCTGTCGCCAGGCCTGGGAATAGCATCGCGGGCGTCCTCATAGGCGCTTGCTTCGTAGCGCAGACAGCACATCAGGCGACCGCAGACACCGGAAATCTTGGTAGGATTGAGAGACAGATTCTGACCCTTAGCCATCCGGATCGAGACCGGCTCGAAATCCTCGAGAAATGTAGAACAACAGAAGGCCCGGCCGCATGGACCGATACCTCCTTTTATCTTTGCCTCATCACGTACTCCGATCTGGCGCAACTCAATCCTGGTTTTAAAAATAGAAGCAAGATCTTTTACCAGCTCTCGGAAATCAACCCGCTCTTCGGAGGTAAAGTAAAAAATAATCTTGTTGCGATCAAAACTATATTCAACCGTAACCAGCTTCATATCGAGGCCATGCTCAATAATCTTCTCCCGGCAACGGCTATAGGCATCCTTTTCTTTCTGACGGTTCTCTTCCACTTTTACCAGATCGGCTTCTGTTGCCTTGCGAATCACTTTTTTTAGCGGTAAAACCAGGTCCTGGTCTGGCAGGTCTTTTTCCTCTATGAGAACCTGGCCAATTTCCTGACCGCGGGCGGTTTCAACAATAACGTGAGTCGCCAGCACCAGCGGTTCGGATAGCGGTTCAAAATAATATGTCTTACCGGCCGGTTTAAAGCGTATCCCGATAACTTTGGTCATCTACGTTAACCTCCTTTGTAGCAATATCAGAGTCTTTTCGAGCAGCAGGCGACGGTTGACATTGGTGGCAGCCAGTTCATAAACGGCCTGATTAAGCAATAAAATAGCCTCTTCAAGATCGCCCGGCATTATTTTTTCAAGCCAGATTAAAGGTTGTTCCCGGGACTGCTGCTGATCGCCCCTACGGCAAAGGTTCTGCATCAGTCCATCCCGGTAAATCATGGCCAGCAATTCCAACACTGGTAACAGATCTTCTTTGAGGGCCAGCTGTTCGGCCCAACCCAGTAGATGATGGACCGGGTTTCTGCCAATAGCCAGATTATAGGCCAGAGTTCTCGCTTCTGCAATGCGATCATCCAGGGCCAGATCAGCAGCCAGCTCAAGCGCATAACCGGGCAGGCCGGAGCTGATACGAGCCACCAGAGCTGCTTTTTCAGCCGCCAGGCCCTTTTCTTTCTCCAGCAACCCGGCCAGTTCTTCTGCGGGCAGGGGCCGCAGGTAATAACTCTGGCAGCGCGAAACAATAGTGTCAGGAAGCTGGCCGGGCTGCTCCGCCAGCAGGATAAAGGTTAAGCCAGCAGGAGGATCTTCTAAGATTTTCAGCAGAGAAGAAGAAGCTTCTGCCGTCATTTTACCAGCCTCTTCAATCAGACAGACCTTTATGCTTCCAGCCAGGTAAAAGCCTTCTTTAACAGCCTTAACCTGCTCGGTTTTCAGTTTTTTCCCGTCTGGCCTTAGATTGGTGTAGCCGGGATTGTTGCCTCGTTCAAAACTGAGACAGGATTTACATTTCAGGCAGGGCTCGGCTTCGGTTCGTTCTTGGCATAACAGGGTTTTGGCCAATTGACGACCCCAGCTTTTTTTTCCACTGCCTGCCGGACCGCTTAAGAGTATGGCATGAGTTATTTTGCCACTTTCAAGGGCGGCCTTTAAAAGGCTTCGCAGCTCTTCCTGGCCTATCAGGTTTTCAGTGTTTGACAATGGTTAAATGATCCCCGTTTTTTCAATTAATGATTCTGTCTCAAACCAGACAAGATCGGCAATCTGATCGATCCTTTTTATCGCGTCGACAACCCTAAACCGATGCTCTTCAGCATGGGCCAACTGCAAATAACCAGCCCTGACGCGCCGGTGAAAGTATAGATTCTTACTCTCCATCCGGTCGGCCCGGTCAGTGCGGCGGGCGGCAGCCTCTTCAGCCTTCAAGTCAAAGAGGAAAGTGAGCGCCGGGGTAATGCCGCGGGCGGCAAAGCGGTTCAGATCCCGGATAGCCTTTAAATCCGCTCCGCCGCCATAACCCTGGTAGGCAAGAGTTGAGTCTGTGAAGCGATCGCAAAGTACTATTTTACCGGTAACCAGCGCCGGAATGATCACCTGCCCGGTGAGCTCCGAGCGGGCAGCCATGTAAAGCAACAGTTCAGCCCCCAGGGATAGCGAATAGTGGTTACTGAGAATAACCTGCCTGATGTCTTCGCCAACCGCGGTGCCACCTGGCTCGCGGATCATTACCGGAGAAAATCCTTTATTGATTAGGCGATCACGGAGTAAATCAGCCTGGGTGCTTTTCCCGCAACCGTCAATACCTTCTAAGGTGATCAGTAACCCCCGCAACTCAAACACTCCCTGTTTGTGAATAGTTTATAGATATTTGAAGTAAAATAACTATACATAATAAAAAACGCAGGCCCAGTCAGCCTGCGCTGGTGGACCGGCTGATCAGCTAAAAGCTGTAATTGGGAGACTCCTTGGTAATCTGGACCCCGTGCGGGTGGCTCTCTTTGAGGCCGGCGCCTGATATCCTGATAAAGCGGGTTTTCTGCTGCAGCTCAGAAATGGTCGAAACTCCGCAGTAACCCATCCCCGCTTTAAGACCCCCGGCCAGCTGGAAGACCATGTCACCCACTGTCCCCCGGGAGGGTACACGCCCTTCGATCCCTTCGGGAACCAGTTTCTG
>JBFYYZ010000198.1:0-4691 GCA_041309745.1 Bacillota bacterium
TGTGCTCTTCCGATCTAAACTTTTGGCTTATGGCAAATTGTTTGAACAGGAAATGATGGATCTTTCCGTCAACATTCCCCTGGAAGCCGCCTTGGACAAAGGGTGGGAAATATTAGGCGGCTGTTTTGCGCCGGAGGAAACAGGATTAAAGACGGAGATGATTGAAAAATTCTGTCGTAGTAAGGTGTAGATCATGGCAAAAATTAAATATACGAAAAATGAATTAAAAAAACAAAAGGATCATCTTAAAAGGTTCAGGCGCTATTTACCCACACTTGTTCTGAAGAAGCAGCTGCTGCAGATGGAGATACGACATGTTGAAGTGCAAATAAACGAAAAAAACAAGCAGCGGGAAAGCATCAATGCCGAACTGATGAGCTGGGTTCATGTCTTTGGCGAAAATTTGAATATTGCCGAGCTGGTTAAGGTAAAAGAGGCGGATCTGGACACCGCTAACATCGCCGGTGTTGATATTCCACTGTTTAACGGGATCATTTATGACAAGATACCCTATGACCTGATGTTCTACCCGCTTTGGGTTGATGCGGGTGTTCAAAAGCTGAAAGAACTTTTTTCTGCAGATATGGAACTTACTATTCTAAAAAAACAGGCTGAACTACTGGGTGAAGAGTTAAGAATTACCACTCAGCGGGTCAACTTGTTCGAAAAGGTAAAGATCCCTGACACCATGGAAAATATCCGACGCATTAATATTTTCCTCGGCGATCAACAGACAGCGGCTGTTGTGCGGGGCAAGTTATCGAAAAATAAACTGGTGAGGGAGGCGTAAGCGATGATTGCAGAGATGAAACACGTATCGATGGTTGTTCAGACCAAAGATAAAGAGTTAACTCTGGATTCGCTGGGAAAACTTGGCCTTGTCCACCTTGAAGACTTTCAGTATTCTTCAACGGAAGTTGATGGTGCTCTTGCCAGGAAAAACAGGGCTGAAACTGCATATACTTTTTTAGCCCCATTTAAAACCAAGGAGGAGGACCTGACCCCCCCTTCTTTAAAATCCTCTGAGGCAGTAGAGGAAGTGCTGAAGCTAAAGGGTGACCTTCAGGCTGCCATGGAACGGGAGGCAGCATTAGAAAAACAGATTGCCGGTTTGGAAAGCTGGGGGGATTTCGATCCCGCAGACTTCACATTTCTCGCGAACAAGGGTTACCACATAAAGATTTACACCGTTGTCGGTGGTAAAACCGACAATATGGATGATCTCGAGGGTGACGTGTTGATTTTAAGAGAGGGGAAAAAAGGGCTGGTATTTGCCCATGTTACCCGGGAACCTGTAAGGCTGGACGATTATGAAGAGCTTAACCTTCCTTTACAAAGTCTCAGCGCTATGCAGGCGGAAAAAAAAGAATTAGAAACGAAGATTTCAGAGCTTACAGGCAAAGCACAGCATTATTATGGTCTCAGGCCTGCTCTTCATGTTCACCTGGAAGAACTGGATTCTAACCTGCAATATTGGATAGCCAAAGCAAATACGGTAGATGAAGGAAATCTCACGGCCGTGGTCGGATATCTTCCCGCTGACGAGATAGAGGCCATCCAAAATTGGGCTCGACAGAATTCTGTCGCTATAGCCATTACAGAGCCGGAAACCATCGAATCCGTACCGACGCTGATCCGTAATCCCAAATGGTTGCAGATTGTTGAACCTGTATTCAAGTTCATGAGTACAGTCCCCGGCTACAATGAACTGGATATTAGCCTGATATTTCTTTGCTTTTTCACCGTTTTTTTTGCCATGATTATCGGGGATGCCGCTTATGGAAGCATATTTTTCCTGGCAGGACTCAGTCTGGTGATTTACTATAGCAAATTCAAAAAAGAGAAACCCCCACTGGCTATGGTGCTTTTAACCATTCTTGGCTTGGCCACGGTCATATGGGGGAGCATGATTGGTTCCTGGTTTGGCAGTCCTGAACTGATCAAAGGTACTTATTTGGAAAAACTGGCAATTCGCCAGCTAACGGAGGGCTTCAGTTTCTATACTCCCGCCGGTGAATTTTATAAGGATTTGAGAGGTCAGGATGTCATCATGCTTTTGTGTTTCATCATCGCCATATTCCACCTTACTATTGCGCAGGTTTGGAATTTCTTGCGTGCTCTAGCCCAACGTTCCCTGGCAGCTTTGGGCGAGGTAGGATGGATGTTCATTAACTTTGGTCTTTTCTACCTGGTGTTGGATATGGTGGCGAGATTCAACCTTGACCAGGCGCTTGGTGCGAAAGGTCTCGTTACAAGCATTAGTTTAAATATAATTATTGTTGGGTTAGTGTTGATCATTATCTTTGGCTCACAAATACCAGGGGGTAGCTTTTTTAAAGGGCTGCTTGGCGGCCTTGGAAATCTACCGAGCACAGTTCTGGGATCTATATCGGCCTTCGGTGACATCATATCTTATGTGAGGCTTTTTGCCATGGGTCTGGCGGGAGCCGAAATAGCGAAAGCATTCAATAACATGGCCGGAGACCTTTTATCTGGCAATACGTTTATTTTTGGGGTGCTAATCCTGTTAGTCGGGCATGCGTTTAACTTCGTTCTCTGCAGCCTGGGAGTACTGGTGCACGGAATACGTTTGAAAATGCTGGAATTCTCGGGTCGGCTAGGTATACAGTGGTCTGGCCAGGATTATGATCCATTCAGATTTCGAAGAGACGTGGTCTAACCGGCAACCATCTCTACTTCAGTGCGACGTGTAGAACTTGTTTCTTTTATAGTATCGGGATAATATACCGAAATAAACTGCATTATTGAAAAGGAGCCTGATCAAATGGTTGAGTATGGATTAATGGGTATCGGTGCAGCGCTTGCTATCTCTGCTGTTGGCACTTCGCTCGGTATCGGTGCGGCCGGGCAGGCAGTTATTGGAGCGTGGAAAAAGGCATTCATGCAGAATAAGCCAGCTTCGTTTATGCTGTTGGCTTTTACTGGTTTTCCACTCTCCCAGACTTTTTACGGTTTAATTCTAATGAATAACATCGTGGCATCGGCGCATCTCTTAGAGAGTGGTGTAATCCTTGGGATCGGTATCTTCGGTGGTCTTGCGATCGGTACGTCTGCCTATTTACAGGGCGTTATGGGTGCCAGCGCAGTTGATGCCTTTGCAGAGACAGGTAAGGGGTTTACCAACTATGTTCTGGTGCTTGGGGTTATTGAATCCGTTGCTCTGCTGGCCATGGTTTTTCTGATGACGATTATCAACACCATAGCAGGGTAATTTCTGCAGAAGAGCTTCTTTAGGGATCGGATTTATGGTTTGGGGCTGTCTTCAAAAGTTTTTTGGAGCTGCCCCATTGTTATATATTTTGTCGCTAAGTAAGATCTGTTTTCAACCAAGCGGGAGGGCAGCGCTTACGCTATTATGGCTCTATACACCTACCCCGGCAATATTCATGTCCATAGCACTTATTCAGACGGCAGCGGCAGCATCAAACAGATAGCCATAGATGCAGCGCGTGCCGGTTTAAGTTTTGTAATGATTACTGATCACGAAACCCTTGAGGGCCTTGCTGAAGAGGGCCTGCATTGCAAAGTAATTACCCTGGTTGGCATGGAGATTAACCGCTCCTCCAATCACTACCTGGCCTTTGATCTGGAACGCCCGGTTCACTCAAACGAGGATTGCCCCCAGGAAGTTATCGATGAAGTTAATCGCCATGGAGGGTTTGGAATCATTGCCCACCCCTTTGAAAAAGGCTCTCCCTACCTGGAAAAAGGCCAGGCCTACCCCTGGATTAACTGGCCGGTTTTTGGCTTTACCGGGCTCGAGATCTGGAATTATTCTTCGCACTGGCGTGGCTTGCACCCCTCTTTGCTGAGGACGATCTATCACTTTTTCTTTAAC
Source organism: Bacillota bacterium (assembly GCA_041309745.1). Lineage (GTDB taxonomy): Bacteria > Bacillota > Dethiobacteria > DTU022 > DTU022 > UBA993. The sequence goes on from JBFYYZ010000198.1 coordinate 3,860, forward strand.
CGCAAAGCGGCGATGAGGGGCGCGCCCCCGGAAGTACTGGCCCTCTGGGATTGCTACAACGCTTCCGGGCATCGCGTGATCGGCATTGGCGGCAGTGATGCCCATGCTTTTAGGTATCGTTTTGGTTTCCTATCTCTGCAGATCTTTAGCTATCATTTTATTTTTAGCACGATTAACACCTACCTGCTGCTGGAGGAGGAGCTGGCTGAAGATTTTCAGATGGCCAAGATCCAAATCTTAAGTGCCATCAAAGATGGAAGCTGTTATATTTCCTTTGACAGTCTGGCTAAAGGCAGTGGCTTCAACTTCTGTGCTGCTTCCGGTCAGCAGCGCTACTTAATGGGTTCTGCGCTTACTTACACCCCGGGCCTTACACTTGAGGCCAGGGTTCCGGAGAAAAGAGCCCACTTCAGACTGATAAGAAATGGACGGGTAATTTACACAGGCAGCGGTAGCGGCCTTCGGTTTCCAGTTGAGCAGCCCGGTGTCTACCGCTTGGAGGTCTTCTACAAAACGCTTCTCGGCCGTCCCCGCCCCTGGATCTACTCAAACCCGATCTTTATCAACAAAGGCGAATAAGGTATACTGTTAAGAAAGATTGCACCAAAAAGGGAGGTAAAACTATGTTAAGAATCGGGATAAACGGTTTTGGCCGTATCGGCAGATTGACTATGCGGGCCTCAATGAAACAGGATCAGGTTAAAGTCGTGGCAATCAACGACCTGGCCGACAATGTTACCTTAGCGCATCTGCTGAAATATGATTCTACATTTGGCATACTCGATGCCGATATTCAGGGTGATGACGAAGGCTTTATGATTAACGGAGAGAG
>JBFYYZ010000199.1:0-5330 GCA_041309745.1 Bacillota bacterium
TCGAGGAAGGGGTTGTAGTAACTGCTGTCTTTTTTGATGACCCCGCTACCGCCCTTGCCGCCTTCCCAGGTGCGTTTGATATCGGCAAACATGCCTCTTTCCATCGCAGTTTCAAGGCCAATCTTCTCAATTTCCTGCAGCATTATAGAGGCTTCATCCAACAGGTGCGCAGCGCGGGTTTGCACCTTGCCGCCTGGAGCAAAGATCAACTCATCGCCCAAGTGGCGGGCGTTGTTAAAAATATAATTAGCATTGTCAATGCTTAAATAGCGGTCGCTGATAAAGGGGGTATGGATCGCTTCGGTCAGCATGCCGAGCAGCTGGATCTCCTGCCCGGTCATTACCGCAACTAGGTTATACATGCCGTTGATCAGGTATGTTTTAAAGATGTTACCGGTAACATGCTTGGTTGGCGGCATATATTTGAGCGGAGATTTCGGGAACAGCTCGCGGCAGAGCTGCGCCTGGGCGATCTCCATCAACAGGCCGTCCTCCATGGCCGGGTTGATCTCAAAGGCGTGGCCTAAGCCCATCTGCTCTTCTTTCAAGCCTGAACGCAGAGCCAGCTGTTCGTTGATAAACTGGGAAGCTAAAACCGTGTAGCCTTTGTCAAAGGCATCGGTGGTGGTCAGGTAGTTATCTTCCCCTGTGTTAATAATAACACCGGCAAAGGCGTTGATCATCCGGGAAAAGTGCTGATCGATAAAGGTCCGGCGCATGTTAATGTCGCGGAACAAGATGCCGTACATAGCATCGTTCAGCATCATATCAAGACGCTCAATGGCGCCCATGGCCGATATTTCGGGCATGCAGAGACCGGAAGCATAGTTGACCAGGCGGATATAACGACCGGTCTCCTCCCCCGCTTCGTCAAGCGCTGTGCGCACAATACGGAAGTTCTCCTGAGTGGCGTAAGTACCGCCAAAACCTTCTCTGGTTGGCCCGTAAGGTACATAGTCAAGCAGGCTCTGGCCGGTGTGCCTGATTACGGCCACAATGTCGGCCCCCTGCAGGGCGGCAGCCTTGGCCTGCACGGCATCTTCATAAACATTGCCGGTAGCCACAATGACGTAAAGCATCGGCTTACTCGGCGGGGCCGCTTTGGCGATCCGGCTCTCCCGCTCAGCCCTCACCGCGCTGATCTGGGCGGCTGCTTTTCCGGCCAGCCCGTCGGCGATTTCCCGCCACTTTTCTTCGGGGCAGTCCGGCACATCCTGAACTTTAAGCTTTCCGTCAGCCAGGGCCTGGGCAATCTCCTGGGGGTTTTCTCCCCTGGCTATAATCGCCCTGGAAAGCCAGGGCACCAGGCCCCGCTCCAGCAGGCCGGCCGGCTGCAGCTTTTCAACCATCACATTGGCCAGCGGCACTTCGGCAGCGTCTACTCCGTCAATGCCGAGCAACCTCGCGGCGGCTCTCTCTGTAGTTGTGGTTGTATAATCGCCAATCCAGGCGTGCAGTCGATCGGCAATTTTTCCGGCCATCTTTCTGGACAGATCAACCTTTGAGCGATCCAAATCCAGCTTATTCGCCAATTAATTCACTGTCCTTTCAATAAACATTTAACTAATATAACTTTTCCTTACCGGCGGACAGAAGCCTCAAAAACCAGGTCGAAAACCGGACAGGGGCTTAGCGCTTCTTTCATTCTCTCTAAAAACATCTGCGGGTCGTAGCCCCTCCCGCAGGGATCGGTCGGATTAAGCGTAATTGCGACCAGATTAATCCGATCCAAGACTTTAATATTGCCTCCCTGGTTTATAAAACGATAATAAAGTTCAGGTGAGATGAAGAGACGCGTTGCATCCTTCACGATCAGGTTTGGCGGTATGGGGTAATGCTCCATCACTTCCTCTAAATTTTTATCAACCAAAGCCCCGCCAAAAACCAGAGCCTCGGTTTCCCGGCGGCATCTGTCAATCAGCTGTGCTCCGGCCAGCAGTGGAATGGTGGCTTTAACCGGCTCAATCCTGAAGTCGCAATCTTCGCGGTGCAGCAAAACCGCGCTACCCTCCTCCAGGCCCGATCTGGCAGCTTCGCCCATCTCGCCTTCTACCTTGGGAGCAGTAAAAAGATTACGGCGAAAAACCGTTTTTTTAATCACATCATCCATGGTCGGCCCGAGAGCTGCTCCGGTAGCCAGGATTGTTCCATCAGTTAAAAGCGGCGAAGCCGATGCCAGGCGATTGATTGCGCCGTCCACCAGCACATATCCGGCCCCGAAGCCAAACATCTTCGCCACCAGTTTGCTTAAAGCAGAAACACTGCCCGGCCCAGCCAGCTCAACTAGACCGGCCCGCTCGACCCTGGCCAGCAAGACTTCACCGAGAGGGGTTGAAAAAGAGCTGCTCTCCAGCATTTCGAGTCCGGCTTCAGCAGCTTCATAACAGGCTTTGGCCGTTGCCACCAGCGCCCCTTTCGGCGCATAGATTCTTGGCTTATCTTTTAAGGTCAGCCGGTCAAATCTCTCACCGTCATAGCCGGCTGAAATCAAACCTACGTTTACCGCTTTTTTTTCAAATGTTTCAACCAGATAATTAAAAGTGACCGTTTTACCAACGTTTTTTGTCATGCCCACGATGGCAGTTGAGCTTTTATCTTGTGTCGTTATCAATTTATCCAGTCCGGTCATCATAATCCCGTCAGCACCGAAAGATGGTTAAAAAAAGATTCTACTGCATGCGGATCAATTGCTGCCATTATGGTGCGGTCAGAAGTATCATGTGGGCTTCGTATATGAAAGCTAGTGTGCCGCGTTTTGTTCTTCAGCAGTAGAATCACTAACATAATACAAAAAATATCAGCTAAAAACCTTCTCAAATCAGGCCAAAAATATCAGAACTTTTTTATACATCATGTATATAAACTGGCAGGATTATTTAGGGCAACCGTGAACTAGGAGAGGTGGTTACAATCAAATTGATTGCGCGGTGAAAGAAAATGTCTCTAACCGTTCAGGAAGCTCTCAACCTTGAAATTTTTGAGCGCTGCCGGCTTTTAACCTCCGGAAGCGGCCTGAAAAGTAACATCTACTGGGTTAATATCCTGGAAATCCTTGATGATCTGAGCCACATTGAGCCCGGTGAGTTTTTAATCACCACAGCCCACGGGTTGCAGACACTGAATGCGAAAAGACAAAAGGAGATGGTGGAGTTTTTTGCCGAACGCAAAATGGCAGCCATGGCGATCCAAACCGGTCACTACATCGAAGAAATTCCGGCAACACTGGTTAGCCTTTTCAGCGCATACAATATTCCCCTGATCGAAATCCCCCCCGACATCAGCTTCAAAAATATCACCAGATCGCTGATGCTTTCGCTACTTAAAGCTGAAAAAGAAGACACTGGAGAAATACCACCTGCCAAAGGTAAAAATCAACTCCAGCATAAATACAAGACCATGCTCGCGATCTGGTCCGGTCTGACTGAGGGTAAAAAGCCACTTTCTTATCATCAGGGTTTTCTTGGTTTAAGTATTGAAACAGAAAGGGAGTACTGGATTTGCAGGGTGGCAGTCTGTGACCCAAGTCGCAACAGAACCCTTTACCCGGTTCAGACTGAAGAGCACCTGGCAGAGCCGGTGGGTCAAGCTCTTTTTCAGTTGATGGAACAACGCCATATTCCTTACCTGATCGGGACCGCCGGAGATAATCTTACCCTGTTGTTGCAGCCGCTGCCTGAGAGCGGCACGGGCAGCGCAATTGTGCAATACAGCAGAAGGATTTTAGAAGAGTTGCGGCTCCTTTACGCCCAGTATGATATCTACCTGGGACTAAGTAACAGTCATTTTAACCTTGAAAGCTGGGAAAAGGCCTTAGGCCAGGCAGAAACAGCCCTGCAGTCTGCAGCGCTAGGGCTTCTCAAGCAAAACGGTTTCGGCTCCTATGCGGCACTTGGTCCACTGAAACTGATCCTCGCTGTCGAAAAAACTGAAGTTTTGGAAGATCAGCTGCAAGAAACCTTAAACCCCCTTTTTGAATATGATCAGCGCACCGGCGGAGCGCTGGTTCATACCCTCAGGACATACCTTAAATATCACAACATCAAGAACGCTTCCGAAGAGCTATACGTACACCGTCATACCATGAAATACCGCTTAAATCAGATTCGCAAACTTACCGGTATTAACCCTGAGGAAACTTCCTCGGTAGTGATTTTAAGCGAAGCGCTCACGATCTACGATTACCTGAAAGCCCGCGGCCTCCACCCTTAATCAACTAATAATTCCAGCCGGGAGTGGTTTTCTTTGGTTTTGACAGAGCCGGCCTTATAAGCAAGGGGCTTAACAAAACCGGGGCCGTCAATCACCAGGGTATGGGCTTCCCCGCCTTCGCCGCAGGGTGATATGCCGATGCTGACGCAGTATTCGATATAATTATAATCCATTACCCGGCCCAACCACTTTTGATCAATCATGTCGCTGCGAATCGCCACGATCAGTGCCTTACCGCCCCGCCTGAGCAGCTCTTCAGAAACAGCCCGCTCTTCCATCAGCCACAGGGGCAGATTGTAATCGATGCCGCAGCGCCCGGCCATCTTTTCAACCCACTGCCGGTGTTCCTCCAGGTTGATATCGCCAAAAACACCGCCGCTAATTGAATACTTCTCTTTCAGGATCTTAATCGCCCGCTCGAATCCTGCTTCGTAGCTTTCCCAGGTTACTTCCTCGGTGTGCAGGGGCAGGCCAAGCGCATCGGCCTGCTGACATAGCATTGCTGTTTTAAGACCATGCGACCGGCTGTAGCCGTCTCCACCGACAAAACTGAGCAGGCAGGCAACTTCAAGACCCTTATCCTGCGCCATCAGCATGGAAAGGTAGGAATCCTTGCCTCCGCTCCAGGAAACAAAAACCCGGTCACCGGGATTGCTGTTATAGATCATCTGCTATTTCCCCCATGCTTCCGCCATCACCAAGATGATGAGTACGGTTGTAATAATCAACGGTAAAATCTTCCTCGATCCGCCGGATCAAAGTAACCGATGCGTTGCCAATTTTAATGTCCCAGAAAGCAGTATGGTTAAGGTGTAGAATGTTATAGAGTAACGCCCTGATCGAACCACCGTGGCTGACAGCCACGATCCTTTTCCCATCGGCAGTCGTATCAGATACCGCTGCCAGAAATTCGCGCATCCGTGCGCATACGTCTTTTAAAGACTCGCCCCCTGGTGCCTCTTTATGAAAGGGATCATCAAGCCAGTGGCTGATGGCGCTACCCCACTCTTTCTCGATCTCATCGAAAGTGAGTCCTTCCCACTGGCCAAAGTGAATTTCCCGCAGCAGCGGGGTGATGATCGGTTTCAACCTGCATCCCGCCCCGATGACTCGCGCCGTAT
>JBFYYZ010000200.1:0-3942 GCA_041309745.1 Bacillota bacterium
TTTCAACCTGATCTCCCGGCAGAGGCCGGAAGACCCTGATCCACCCTGATCCGTAATGTCCGGTGGGTAGGTATTCAAGTCCATACAAAGTGGGCACATAAACCTGGGCTCCCGTGGCAACGAATTCAACGGGCAGACCCGGATCGTCAATTACTGCCAGGTCATATGGATAAGTTAAAGCCTCGGTTACCATCTCGTCTTCAGCAGGGTCGGTAAAGTTTACCGTCACTTCCAGACGGCCATCTCTTTCCACAAGATCAGTGATCTCAACAGAATAGCCGCCGGTCGGTTTCTCCCCGTAAGTGACAAGCAGATAAAGTTTACCATTATGAACCCGCGCCTGACCAAGGAAAAGCGTCAGACTACCTTCCTGCCAGGCCTTGATCTCTTCCGGCAGAACTTCCTCCCGAAGGTCCTGATCATCTGGTATTAAATCATTATCAGGATCGGCAGGCAGATCTGTACAGCCACTGAATAATAAAAGTGATAATGCAACCATAACAAGTAAATATGTTTTCATTCCCATGGTTAACCCTCCCAAGAGTATGCACCCTTTGATCAATCAGCGAGAAAATGTTTCCTTTACCTTCAAGACAATTATAACCGCAATTAAGTTCATTTGATGCCTGCAGTTGATGAATTTTAAAGTGGAAAACCTATTCATATTAAGAAGGAATAAGCGGCTGGTGGCGCTGATGATCTTGATCGAAAAGAGGCAGATCCTCCAGCAAAGCCATCTGGAGTTGCAAACACTTAAAGATTTCTATTTTATCCCGGCTGCGGCAAACAATTCGGCCCTGAAGCGGTTGAAATCTTGCTCAGCTTACTAACCTAGCTCCCGCTTTTACTACAGCTGCCGCAAACACCCTTAATGTAATAGCGCTGCTCTTCAACGATGTAATCCTGCTGCAATTCAGAGATTGCCGGGATGTTGCACATTTTTAGACATTCGCATTTTCCGCAGCTGCGGCAAAAAAAATGCGGGTGACAATGGCTGCTCTCCTCACAGGTACAGAGGGCAAAAAGCCAAGTGCGGTTATCATCCTCCACTTTGTGAACAAAGCCGGCTTCGATAAAAGAATCAAGAGAACGGTAAACACTGACCTGGTCATAATATAGATCACCAAGGGCCGCGCAGATACCTTTGTGCGACAAAGGTTTGCCGGCTTTAAGCAAAACCTTTAGTATAGCAAGGCGCCCTGCAGTCTGCTTAAAGCTGTGCTCTTTTAGAATATCAGCTGCCTGCTTTTCAGGCATTTTCTCCCACCTCATTAGCTCTTCGCCTGTTGCTTAAGACTGGTTTTATAATCATGGCCAAAATAAATAATGCGGTCATCAGCAGGACAATCGCTGCACCCGGCGGGATTGGATAATAATAAGATAACAGCAACCCGCCAACGCTGCCCAGTAATCCGGTGACCAGCGATAGAACAAACATGCCCCGGTAATTGGCGCTAAGCCGGAAACCGGTAGCGCCGGGGATCACAATCAGGGCAGCAACCAGAACTACGCCCACCAACTGAACTGAAATCATAATCGTTAAACCGATTGCCGCCAGGAGCCCCATGTAAAGGAGGTTTAAGGGCAGACCACCGGCCAGGGCCATCTCTTCATCAAAACAGATCGCCAGGAGCTCTTTGAAAAAAAGAGCAAGGGCTAAAAGAATGACACCGCTGACTATCGCAATCAACCATAAATCCTGATTTGATACAGCCAGGATATTGCCGAAAAGCAGTGAGAATAGCTCCGGATAATAACCCTTAAAAGTGCTGATCAGAGCGATACCCAGCGCCATGCCAAAAGCATAAAAGACACCAATGATCGTATCTTCACTTACTTTACCGGCTTTACTAAGATAACCGGTGGAAACCGCCGCCCCCACTGCAAATATGCTGCCGGTCAAAACCGGGTTAATCCCGCTGACCAACCCGATAGCTATACCGCCTAAAGCAGTGTGAGAAATACCAGCCCCCAGGAAGGACAGCCTTTTTAAAACCACGAAAAAGGAAAGGGTCGAGCAGAGCAAGCCTACCAATACAGCGGCAACCAAGGCACGCAGCATAAAACTGTAGGAGAAAAGCTCGCTCATTTTTTCTCCTCCTCCTGCTGAAAAGCAGTGCTTAAGTAGTCAAATTCACAGCGATACGCATCATGCAATTCATGGCTGTGCAAAACCTCACCGGGCTTGCCGTGAAGGTGCATCCGGCAATCAATGCAAATCAGTGAATCAGCAATCGCTGCAACCGATACCAGGTCGTGGGAAACCATGACCACAGTTAAGTTCTGTTGCCGGCGTAGCTGCTGCAGCAGATCAATAAACTTCTGTTGGGCTGGAAAATCGAGGCCGGCATTGGGTTCATCCAAAAGCAACAGTTCCGGTTTACGAACCAGCGAACGGGCCAAAAAAACTCGCTGTTGCTGGCCCCCTGAGAGCTCCTGGAACGGGCTGAGGCGATGCTCATCCATACCAACCAGAGTAAGAGCTTCCGCCACCTTTTGATCAGCGCCTTTGATCTGCTTTAAGATTGTAGAACGGGTTAATAGCCCGGTGGCCACAGCATCAGCAACCGACAGCGGAAAATGTCTCTCAAACAAAAGACGCTGAGGCATGTAACCAATCCTGCTCCTCTGCCCGTTTTTCAGGCTCACCGGTTGCCCCAGCACCGTCAGCTCTCCGGTGCTGATCGAAATCAGACCCAGGATTGCCCGCAGCAAAGTTGTTTTGCCCGCTCCATTCGGTCCGATGATCCCAACCATTTGCCCCGGATCAACATTAAAAGAAATATCTTCAAGGACCGTTTTACTACCCAGTCTGATTGTCAGGTTGCGGCTGCTAATCACCGGTTCCACAGATAAAACCTCTTTTCTTTACTGCAGGGCTTCCCGGAATATTTTCAGGTTGTAACGCATCAGATTCAGGTAAGATCCCCTATCGGGCAGGTTTTCTCCACCCAGGGGATCAACAGTAAGCACCTTGATTCCTGTTTCATCAGCGATAGCAGTGGCCAGATTTTTAGAAAACTGCGGTTCAACCAAGATTGCCCCTACATCGTTTTCGCTGATGATTTCAATCAGTTCGGCTATCCAGCCTGCTGAGGGCTCCTGCCCCGGGAAGGAGGCCACCACTGCCAGTTCATTTAAGCCGTAGCGCGCCGCAAAATATTGCCAGGCTGAATGAAAAGCGATAAAGTCTTTCCTGCCGGCGGTAGCAAGCTGAGTCTCGATCTCCTGATCTAAAGTGGTCAGCTCCGCTTGCATGTTGGTCAAGTTTTCATGAAACAACGGTTGCATCTCTGGCGCAATCAGGCATAGCTGATCATAAACCCTTGGTAACAGCTGACTGCTAACCAAGATGGGGTCGAGCCAGAAATGTGGGTCGGCCGTACCTTCGTGATCATGATCACAATCCTCTTGGTGATCGTCATCTGCTTCTGAAATTACACTGTCATCCTCACAGCAATAGTCAGGATCAACTTCACCCTCATGGTCATGATCATCGCAATCATCAATACCCAACAGCTGGATATAACTGGCAAGTTCCAAGATCATAAGATCCGGGTTTCCGGAATCAGCCAGTTTTACAGCCCAATCATCAAGACCGGCTCCGATATAGACAAACAAATGGGCATTAGCAACCAGGCGGGCCTGATCAGTAGTCGGTTCAAAGGTGTGTGGGCTGGCACCAGTAGGAAGCAGGTAACTGACCTCAACCTGATCACCGCCCAACTGCCCGATCAAATCAGCCAGGGGGAAGATCGTTGTTACAACGCTGATTGGCTCTTCGGTAACAATATCTGACGTTTCTTCACTGCTGCAGCCCACTATAAAAACCGTTAGCAGGATCAGTATTGATAAAACTATTCTCATATGCCTATCAACCCCCTAAACAGATGATGACTTCTTTTTTCAATAACAATGATCTGTATTTAATAACTATGGTGT
>JBFYYZ010000201.1:0-2790 GCA_041309745.1 Bacillota bacterium
AACAACCAAACATCCGCGAACTTTTTAGCACTCCGGAAACTAGTTTTGGTGAAGCCTACCTGGAGCAAATAATCGATGTAGAGGGCAATTTCAAAGCCTTACTCAACCTGCTAATCCGCAATGAAGAGCTCTTCAGAAGCGACAGCAGTGGACAAAACCTGTTTCAGAGACTGATTAAAAGCCGCCGGGATGAACCAGCTGATACCCCGCCCGAAATTGCCAGCCACGACTACCGACCTGAAGACGAGTTTTATAAACTGTGGCTGGATAAAACACTGGCTTTCTCCTGCGCTTACTTCAAAACCCCTGAAGATACGCTAGAGGTTGCCCAGCAGCAAAAAATTGATCACATCCTGCGCAAGCTGCAGCTGAAAGAAGGAGAAACACTGCTTGATATCGGCAGCGGCTGGGGCTGCCTGGTGATCAAAGCGGCAAAAGATTACGGGGTCAAAGCGCTTGGGATCACCTTAAGCGATCAGCAGGAGCATGATACCCGAAAGCGGATCGAAGAAGAGGGCCTGGTAGGGAAGGTTGATGTGCGGGTTGCTGATTACCGTGACCTTGCTGTTGAGGGACAGGTCTTTGATAAAATTGTCAGCGTCGGAATGTTTAAGTATGTGGGCCGTGAAAATATTGAATGGTATTTTAACTGTCTGAAAAAAATGCTTCGTCCCGGCGGCCTATCGCTGATGCACACGATCAACCGGCCCTATGAAGGGCCACTAAGCCCCTGGCTAAAACGTCACGTAATCCCCTGGGGCTATGTCCCTTCCCTGCGCGAGATTATCTGGTCCCTGCCGGAGTATTCTTTTCACCTGATCGATGCTGAAAGCCTGCGCCTGCACTATGCCATGACCACTGCCTGCTGGGCGGACAACTTTGAAAAAGTGGCTGACCAGATCAGGGAAAAATACGGAGAACGTTTTGTAAGAATGTGGCGCCTTTACCTGGTTGGCTGCAGCGCCTCCTTTGTCAGCAGCGGCCTTGATGTTCACCAGCTGCTGTTCAGTCGGGGACTCTGCGACGACCTGCCCCTGACCAGGGACCACCTTTACCGGCAATAACCGAATAGACTTAAAGGCCTCATTATATTTATGACGCCTTACTTTTCAGTGATTCGCCAAAAAGCCTATGGATTAAAGCAGCAAGTTATTCTAAAGCATGTTAGAATAGATTAGAATTATCAAGTGAACGGGAGGAATTGACAATGGATCTTGTTAATCTGCTTACCAAGCAATTAAACGACCCGAAAGTTCTGGAACAGCTAGGAAAATCAGTTGGTGCTGATCCAAAGCAAACCCAGCAGTTGGCCCAGGTAGCCCTGCCGGCTTTGATGGGCGCGCTTCAGAAGAATGCCGCCAACCCGGAGGGAGCAAAGTCCCTTGATAAAGCCCTGGAAAAGCATCAGGATGATAAAGTTGAAGATATTTTAGGGTTTTTAAAGAATGTTGATACCAATGACGGGGCTAAGATGCTGCAGCATATTTTTGGCGGCCAAAAAGAAGCAGTGCAGACCAATCTGGCCCAAAAAGCCGGGTTGCAGAGCAACCAGGCTTTAGATCTTTTAACCCAGCTGGCTCCGCTGGTCTTGGGTGCCCTTGGCAACCAGAAAAAGCAGGGTGAACAGAGTGACCTGACCAACCTGATCAGCGGTGTTATCGGCAGCCTATTCAAGAAGTAGATAACCTGACAAAAAAGGAAAATAAAAAGAAGAGGAAACAGCTAAAAATAGCGCTTTCTCTTCTTTTTTTCTATCAGGAGATTATTTTTTTCTGGCGGGCCACTATCCACCCAAGAAAGAAAAGAATAGCTGCCGCCGCCAGCCAGGCAAAGATGGTCAGAATAACCGGGCCGGAAGCATGTCGGACCCCGATGCCGATTAGGGCCCAGACAAAAACTGCAGTGAAAATGTAATCCTGGCGCAGGTAAAACACGGCCAACGCAACCAGTCCGGCGATAATAATCATCAACATGGTGAAGATAATGCCGCCGGTGCCGGTGCCGAGCCAGCCGATGTTATAGAGCATGGCGTTAAAATTAACAATCGTTGCTGCGGTGATCCAGCCAAGATAGAGGCTGAAAGTATATTTAACAATGATCCGGTCGTAGATGGATTTCTCGGCAGTAACCGCCCCGAGTCTTAAATAAATAGCAATCAGGGTGGCCAATATCAGCAGCATTACGATCATTGACCAGCCTACTTTCTGGTAATGCCAGACAAAAAGCCAGATAACATTAAAGAGGGAACTGACGGCAAAAAGAATACCTACCGCTTTTACCAGGGGATGCTCGCGATAAGCAGGGATTGCCTGATATATAATAAACACAAGCAGAAACAGGTAAATCAGACCCCAAATTGAGAACACATAGGGGGCCGGGGTAATTAAAACCGGGTAAAGTTCGGAAAGGTCGCCCTGAGTCAGACCATTAAAGGGAATGGCATTTGACAAAAAGTTAAATAGCAAAACCAAAACAAAGGCGCCGATGTTAATATAAGCTCTAATGTCGCTGCGAATCACATTAATCACTCTCCTTCAGAATGCTGAGATTATTTTATCACACCTTAATGGGAGAAGAGGGAAATCGCATCGTGGCAAAATAGTCATCGATTGTTTCCGCCCGGCGGATTAGCTGAACCGTGCCATTCTCACAAAGCAGCAGCTCCGCCGAACGCAACTTGGCGTTATAATTGAACCCCATCGCATAGCCGTGCGCCCCTGTATCGTGAATCACAACGAGGTCGCCAGGTTCTATTAAGGGGAGCCGGCGATCGATGGCAAACTTATCGCT
>JBFYYZ010000202.1:0-3781 GCA_041309745.1 Bacillota bacterium
ATTCATTATCTCTGCCATCTTCACGGCCTTTGATACAATCATCGATACCAGTTCCTGTGGCGAAGTAACGATCACAATCCCGTCAACGGCAATAGACTGAAAAACGGTGAGCGGCACATCACCGGTGCCCGGCGGCAAATCGATAAAGAGATAATCGACATCGGTCCAGACTACATCGGTCCAGAACTGCTTGACCGTGTTGCCGATAATCGGGCCTCTCCAGACCACCGGGTCGGTATCATTAGGTAAAAGCAAGTTGATCGACATTACATCGATCCCGGTTTTTGTTTTTACCGGGTAAAGTCCGAACTCATTGCCTGAGGCTTTCTCCGTCAGGCCAAAGACTTTTGGAATTGAAGGCCCGGTAATATCAGCATCAAGAATCGCCGTGTGGTAGCCCATCCGGTTCATGGTCACAGCGAGCATGGAAGTGATAATCGACTTACCCACCCCTCCCTTGCCGCTGATTACTCCAATTACTTTCCCGATTCTGCTTAAAGCATGAAGCTCTGCTTTAAAATCCGTTTTCGGCTCCTTTCTGTCGTCGCATTCTTCGCTGCAACTACTGCATGTCTGATCGCTGTTCTCGCTCAAAGTGCTAGATCTCCTTTTCCTTTTTAAATTTGACTGACTTCCATTTAGAATATCGCTCAGTTAGAGATGCTGTCACTTTCGTCTAGCAACAGTTCCATAGTACGATGATAAACCTCTTTTACGGCTATACCTGAAGGACAATCCAGATCAACGATAGTTTTACCACTGTTGATTGCCCTTACCGCTTCGGGATCAAAAGGAATTTTACCGCTAAAGGGTAAACCCTTTTCAGCACAGTAAGCTTCAATTAAGGCCGTATTCTCAAGGTTCGTGTCATACTTATTGATACAAACCGTAATTTGCATGTTGAAGATTTCCGCCGTCGTAATAATTCTCTCCATGTCGCTGATTCCCGAAACCGAAGGCTCAGTAACGATTAAAACCAGGTCAGCTCCATTAAGCGAGGCAATAACCGGACAACCGATGCCCGGTGAGCCGTCGATAACCGCTAACTCGGCCTCATTTGCTGCATCACGCAGCTGTTTTTTAACCTCAGTCACCAGAAGACCAGTGGTCCCACTGCCCATGCGCAGCTGTGCAGTAGAAAAAACGCTTTCTTCAGCACGGTACAACATCAGTTCACCAGCAACTGCCGGCTTCAAGGTTATGGCTACTTCCGGGCAGATCGCTGCGCATACTCCGCACCCCTCGCAGGCATAAGGATCAACCTGGTAATGGTCATTTAAAGAAATAGCAGTAAAGCGACAGTTCTGACGGCACAGATCGCAATGCGTACAGCTTTCCGTATCTATTTCAGCCTTCGGCAACCCGCAGTAATCTTTCCGCTCCGGTTCACTCCAACGGTTCATAATCAGGTGCAGGTTTGGCGCATCAACATCGCAATCCGCATAGGCCCTGGCGCCAGCCAGACGGATGAAAGCGCCGGCAACTGTGGTTTTGCCAGTCCCGCCTTTTCCACTAAGGATTAACAACTGTTTCATGTTGTGCCTCCTCTAAAACACTGGCAAGCAGTGAAGAAAATTGTGCTCTATAGCGGTTGCTTTCCCGGGCAGCAATTAACGCTTTAGAGTTAATAAACCCCAACTCGTTATCAAATGCGATGCGCCCTAAGATGTTAATACTCTTCTCCAGACAAAACTGCTCTGCAGGGTTCTCTTCGCCCTCGAGGCACTTGTTTAAAACCACACCAAAGGGCTTATTAAAAAGACTAACCAGTTCGTAAACCAAGTTCAGATTATGAACACCAAAAATAGTCGGCTCAGCCACCAAAACACAGTAATCAGCATTCCTGATTGTTTCCATCACAATACAGGCGCTACCCGGAGGGCAATCGATCAGGCAAAGTCCCGGGCATTCCGTTTCACTTAAGCTCAGCAACCTCTTAATGATCGGAATTCCCGAGGCTTCACCGGTGTTTAGAATTCCTGAATAAACCTTTACAGTGCCGGAATATCCTTCTTCGATGCTGCCAATAATGCGCTCTTCTTCCCTCAGGGCATCTTCCGGACAAAAGATAGTGCAGCCACCGCAGGAGTGACAGATCTGCTCAAAGACAACTAAACGCTCAGCGATGTAGGCAAGAGCATTAAAACGGCAAAAATCAACACAGGTGCGACAGCCGGTGCAAAGATCATCCTCGACCACTGGTATTTTGACTGTCACTGTTTCGGTTTTAAGATCCTGCGGTTTGAAAAAGAGGTGACCGTTTGGTTCTTCCACATCACAGTCAATGTAAACGGCATGATCAGCAACCACGGCCAGATTTACCGCCAGCAGTGTTTTTCCCGTCCCCCCCTTACCACTGAGTATTGCAATGTTCATGTTTTACCGGCCCTTCCGATTGTGAAAACCAGGATGGATATCGTTCAGGGGAGGCAGTTTACAAGCCACAAAAGAGTTAATATTATCCATAGCCGATTGAGACTCCGTTTTGTAAAGTTTGATACCGGCTGCTTTAATTACTTCCGCTGCATTTTCACCGCAACGCGGAGTAAGCAGGGCATCCACCTGGCGATCAACAATTGCCTGAGCAGCCTTAATCCCTGCTCCTCCCGGGCTATCAGCGGCGCTGTTATCCATAAAAATATGTTCTTTGGTATCAGTATCATAAATTATAAAGAATGGAGCTCTTCCGAAAGACACACAGACTGTTGTTTCCAAATTCTTATCATCAACTGGTACTGCTACTTTCATTTTATTCCTTCCTTTCTCCTTCATGTTTGGCATAGTAGTCATCAATTGCTTTATGCAAGGCCTTTACTCCCAGGATGGAACAGTGCACCTTGCTTTCCGGCAAACCGTCAAGAGCTCCTATAATATCTTCATCCGTAATTCTAAGAGCTTCTTCAATGGTTTTACCCTTGGCCAGCACCGAAGTCATGCTTGAAGTGGCAATGGCGCCGCAACAGCCCAAAACCAGGTAGCTAACCTCTTCTAGCCGGTTATCCTTGACCCTGAGATAAAAGGTCAGCGAGTCGCCGCAGGCCGGATCTCCTATCGTACCGTACGCATCACAATCAGGCATGATATAGGCATTTCGAGGGTTGGTAAAATGTTCGATTACCTTGTCGGTGTAAAATATGATCAGTCACCTCGATCGGTATCACTATCTTTACCGCCGCCAAAGCGGTGCCGGCGGCAGCCCCCGCTGTAGCAGTTGCTTCCAGTGCCTTCACACAAGCGGTACTCACCGCCCTCTATGAACAGTATTTTGCCGTTGATCAGCGATTCAGCCAGTTTCTTCCTGGCATTAATGTAGATGCCCTGCACTGTGGTACGCGCAACATTCATCTGGGCAGCACACTCTTCCTGGTTGAAGTCTTCCAGGTCAATCAGCCGGATCGTTTCATATTCATCAACGGTCATCGTCACAGAATTGTCTTCGCTAGCCTTTATATCGAGCGGCCCAAAACGATTACTTTCCGGCAAGCTGCAAACTTTTCTCCACTTAAGCGGTCGCGGCATATTCCAGTACCCCTTTTTACAGCAACGACAGCCTGCCACGTGTCAGGCTATCGCTACTGCTCTCTACATATTTTCAAGTTGTTTTTCGATTGAAGCCAGGTGGCTCTTTAAAAACTCTTTCTGTCCTTCTAAATATTCCTTGTCTGTTCTGGGCACATCCAGGCTGGGATTATAGTTCCAACCATACCCCCGACCAAAACCACGGCCTAATCCCCGGCGGCAGCCAAAGCCCATACCAAAACCTGCTCCGTTCCTGAGACCC
>JBFYYZ010000203.1:0-12764 GCA_041309745.1 Bacillota bacterium
TTACCCGGCCGATAGTAATGCCGAACTGATTAGCCAGACCGATATGCAGCACATCCCAGGGGTTAACTCCAAGGTTGGCGTTGATCAAAAAGACAATACCGTTGGCGATCACAAAAAGGCCTGTAAAAAGAGCAACGTAGCGTAGGATAGTTCTGCAGAGTGTTAGTTTGTCACAGTTAACTTTCAATATTTTTCTTTCCGACCTCTCTCTTTATTTTCTGCCTTGCTTTTTCTTTGTTGGGCCCCGGCCGGTGACTGAGCTAATGTTCTTATCTTTTTTGCCCCCGGGAGGCTTGATCAGGCAGTTCCGGCCGTAACCAATTAAATCTTTTCGTCCGGCTTTGTTCAGCGCCTCGAACACGAGGCGGTAAAGCTTCGGGTTGCGATACTGGATCAGAGCCCGCTGCATCGCCTTTTCGTGAGCGCTTCGCGGTACGTACACCGGCTCCATGGTGCGCGGGTCTAAGCCTGTGCAGTACATGCAGGTGGATAAGGTGCCCGGCGTCGGGTAGAAATCCTGCACCTGCTCCGGCAGATGTTCGTGCTTGCGGATAAAAGAAGCCAACTCCACCGCTGCGTTGAGATCTGAGCCCGGATGGCTGGACATAAAATAGGGCACCAGGTATTGCTCCTTACCCAGTCTCTGATTAATCTCTTTGTATCTCTTCTTAAAGGCCAGGTAAAACTCCCGACCCGGTTTGCCCATCTTTTCAAGTACCTTTGGCGCCACGTGCTCGGGGGCAACTTTCAGCTGCCCGCTGATATGGTGCGCGCAGAGCTCCTCAAAAAATAAAGGATCGGGATCACAAAGCAAGTAATCGTGCCGGATCCCGGAGCGGATAAAAACCTTCTTTATTCCTTCCAGTGAACGCAGCCTGCGCAGCAGTTCAAGGTAGTCACGGTGGTCGATAATCAAATTTTTACAGGGTTCAGGATAAAGACAACTTTTATCATCGCAGGTGCCGTATTTACCCTGCTTCTCGCAAGCCCTCTGCCTGAAGTTGGCCGTCGGGCCGCCGACATCGTGAATGTAGCCCTTGAAATCCGGGTCCTTAATCAGCTCTTCTGCCTCTTCCACCACCGCCTCGATGCTCCTGGCCTGGACGGTCCGCCCCTGGTGAAAATGAAGGGCGCAAAAGCTGCAGCCCCCGAAACAGCCGCGGCTGCTGACCAGGCTGAATTTAACCTCGCTTAAAGCGGGAACGCCGCCATCTTTTTCGTAAATGGGGTGATAGTTCCGGGTAAAGGGCAGGCGGTAAAGCTGATCCAGTTCATCGCCGGTCAACGGCTCGGCCGGCGGATTCTGCAGCAGGTAACAACCGGGGTAGGGTTCGGCCAGCGCTTCAGCCCGCTGGGGCTCGCTGTTTTCATACTGCACGATAAAGCTTTCCGCAAATTTTTGCTGTGAACTCCTTACTTCTTCAAAGGAAGGCAGCAGCAGCGTTCCGGCCGGGTCGGGCAGCTTGCTGACGCAAACCACCGTGCCCCGCACGTAAGTAATATCGTTGATCTTAATGCCGCTATTCAGCGCTTCAGCCACCTCAATTACCGGTTTTTCGCCCATTCCATATATCAATAGGTCAGCTCCTGCATCAAGCAGCACGGAAGGTTGCACTTTATCGGTCCAGTAATCGTAATGGGCCATTCGTCTTAAACTGGCCTCAATTCCGCCGACGATGATGGCGCTCTGCGGGTAAACTTCGCGCACTTTCCGGGCATAAACGCTTAAAGCCCGGTCCGGACGCAGCCCGGTTTTACCCCCGGGGCTGTATGCATCTGCCTGGCGTCGTTTTTTAGCAACGCTGTAGTGGTTAACCATCGAGTCGATATTGCCGGCGCTGATCAAAAACCCCAACCGTGGTTCGCCCAGCAGGCCAAACTGAGCGGGGTTCTTCCAATCGGGCTGGGCGAGTATCGCCACTTTAAAACCGTACGCCTCAAGCAGGCGGCTGATAATGGCCACCCCGAAAGAAGGGTGATCTACATAGGCATCGCCGCTGATCAAGATAAAATCAGGTTGCTCCCAGCCGCGGGCAGTCATCTCTGCTCTGGAGATCGGTAAAAATCTTTTTTCCATCTGCTCTATTTTCCAGTCTGTCTTATAATCCAACTATCTATCCGCTTATTATATCTTAAGTCACCGGCTTCCGCCTCAGTCTTCTGGCAGGTATCTACAAGTCCGCCGCAGAAATTATAAACAATGATAGATGACTAATCAAAACTGCACCGAAAGGTTGGGAATTAAGAAAAATGATGCCACTTAGCTATGAAGGCGATGTATTCCGCCCGCCCAGTGAAGCGCGCAGCCTGATCCTGCAGGCTACGATCGGTTGTTCGCACAATCGCTGCACCTTCTGCGCCATGTACAAAAAGAAAAAATACCGCGCCCGCTCCTTGGCGGAGATCAACCGCGATATTGTTACGGCTGCAGCCTATTTCCCCCATACCCGAAGGGTCTTCCTGGCGGACGGCAACGCCCTGGCCCTGGCTACTGCCGACCTGATTGCGGTCATGGACCACTTGAACAAGGCCTTCCCGCTTCTTGAAAGGGTTACTCTTTACGGCAACCCCCAGGATCTGCTCCTGAAAAGCGAGGATGAATTAAAAGAGCTGCGCGATCACCGCCTGCAGATGATCTACTTAGGCGTGGAAAGCGGTAGCACCGCGGTGCTTGAAGCGGTTAAAAAGGGGGTTACCCCCGCCGACCTGGTCAAGGGCGCCGCCAAGCTTAAAAAAGCAGGCATTCCCTTATCAGTAACCGTCTTAAACGGTCTGGCCGGCCTGGAGGGTACCGTCGAGCACTCCCGTAGCACGGCAAAAATTTTAAGTGAAATGGATCCCGAATATATCGGTCTGCTCAGCCTGATGGCCGTTCCCGGCACTACTATGCATCGCTGCTTCAGGTCCGGCGAACTGACTGCTTTAAATCCCTGGCAGCTGTTGGAGGAGATCAGGATGATGGTGGAAGGGCTAACCCTCACCAACTCTGTCTTCAGGGCTAATCATGCTTCAAACTACCTGCCGCTTAAGGCCACCCTCTCCCGCGATAAAGAGCAGCTGCTGGCTGCGCTCGACCGGATTATTGCCAACCGTTCGCCATCAATACTCAAAAGCGAATTTATGCGGGGGCTCTGATGGCAAAGCTGAAAAAAACCAATGCCGTTCGTCTGCTCGACAGTTTAAAGATCAGTTACCGCCTGCTGGAGTTTGCGGTTGACGAAAGCGATTTGAGTGCTGAAAAGGCGGCCGCTCTACTCGGCAGGCCGCTGGAGCAGGTCTTCAAAACCCTCGTTGCCCGTGGCGATAAAAGCGGAGTGCTAATCGCTTCCATCCCGGGCAACGCCGAGCTTGATTTAAAAGCTCTGGCCTTTTTAAGCGGCAATAAGAAAGTTGAACTGGTGCATCTAAAAGAGGTTAAGCAGCTTACCGGCTACATCAGAGGGGCGGTCTCGCCCCTTGGTATCAAAGGCAACTACCCGCGCTATTTAGACGAAAGCGCCTTCCATTACCCTCTGATCATCAGCAGCGCCGGCGTGCGCGGCCTGCAGGTCGAACTTAACCCCCACGAGCTGGCCAGGGCAATTAACGCCACCATCGGCCGGCTCTCGTCTAAGTAATGGTTTTAAAGATTAGAAACAAAATATTTCCGGCAAAATATCTTAAAATAAATAGTAAAACAAAGGATTTGTGACTTCAGAATCGAATGACACTAGATTAATCTGAAATTTAGATATTTTCGATAAGCGCTTTTCGGAGGTCGGTCATGACAGAGAAACAGGACAACGGTTTTAACAACTTAGAGACAATCAACTGGCAATACCAGCCTGACTCATCCCTTAGCGCTCTACCCTGGGGACCCCACAGACTGCCGGTAAAGCTGGCTTTGGATGATGCCCTCTCCATCTCCCTTGAAAAAAGCGGCACTGGCTATCTCTACCGCCGCGAAGATCAAAGTGGCAGCGTTGAAAAATTGGTGCAGGCCGGTAAAGGAGAGATTTATCTCTGCCCGGTAGAGCCTTTTCATCATCCGGCAAGGATCAGTCAGTACCTGCTGCTGAAGTTTGACCAGCCGGTTCTGCTTGAACCGCGGAAAAGTCTAAAATTTTACCTCACTGCACCGCTAGAAATTGCAGTTGTTTTTACTCGCAAACGCATCGACGAAACGGTGCTGGATGTTTTCAGCTTTCTTAAGCCTAAGTTGTCCCTCTACGGAACAGTTAAAAACGGATTGGTTTGCCGCTACTGGCAGAGTAGCATCCACGAGAGCATTCCCCACCTCAACCCACTTGCAGAAGGGGTGCTGCAGCTTAAGATAAGTAACAGCGGCAATCGCTGGGCAGATGTCAGGCAGGTGGTTTTCAGCGCTCAGGCGATGAAGATCTATTACAATGCGCAGTTGGTGGCCATGCAGGCTACGATGAAAATTAACAACGAGCTGACAGCGGAGACAACTTTTATCGATGAGCCGCTTAAAACAGGTATGCGCAAAGCCCCCAAACAATTTAGTGCCAGGCTGCTCAGTCTGCCCGGGCGCATGGTGATGGAGGAGGGCTACTAAGTGTTCGAATGGTCTGAGCAGACAATCTATGGCACGGTAACCTGGTTTAACCTGCTTAGTGCAGTGCTCATCTTTCTCGGGAGTTTGCTTTTTTCCAAGTTGGTTTCCATTCAGCTCAGACGATCGCTTAAAGACAAACTTTCCAAAGAACACCTCGGGATGCTGATCAAGGTTGTATCTTATGGCATAATGATTATCGCCATCCTCTGGATTATGCCAATAGTTGGCTTGGAACCTTCCGGCCTGATGGTTGCCGGTGGTATCGTTGCCCTGGCTGTTGGTTTTGCCAGCCAGAGCATTATCGGCAACCTTATTTCCGGTCTCTTTTTAATGGGCGAAAGACCGGTAAAAATAGGCGATCTAGTCGAAATTTCCGGTAACTTAGGGACAGTCGAAGATATCCAGATCATTTCCACTGCCATTCGCACTCTAGATGGCCTTTACATCCGCATCCCCAATGAGACGGTCTTTACCTCCAGTATTACCAACTTTTCCGCCAACCCTGTACGCCGCTTTGAGCTTGCAATTAGCATCAGCTACGAAGACGATGCGGACAAAGCCATTGCCATCATTAAAGATCTTGCTGCTGAACATCCGCTGATCCTGGTTAACCCGCCGCCGCAGGTTTTCGTCGACGCACTTGGAGACAGCAGCGTCGACCTAATTGCCCGCTTTTGGTCGCCGACAAGCGAGTGGTACAATGTCAAGATGGAGCTGCTCTGGAAGATTAAAGTGGCCATTGAAGCTGAGGGGAT
Source organism: Bacillota bacterium (assembly GCA_041309745.1). GTDB lineage: Bacteria > Bacillota > Dethiobacteria > DTU022 > DTU022 > UBA993. The sequence continues at coordinate 5,314 of JBFYYZ010000203.1, forward strand.
CGAAATTCCCTTACCGCAGCAGGTCCTGCGGTCCGCTTCTGAGAAAAAAGCGAAAAAAGCTGATCTGCCGGACAGCATTACCTGATCTTAAGATGGATGAGGTAGTGAGGCATCTATTGTAGCAATAGCTGTTTTTATTCTTTCCGGAATTATGAAATGCGGAGCAAGTTGTCTGTTTTATCGCCTAAAACACTTAAGGCCGAAGCGGTTTCAAATTGCAGGCCGGCATCCAGGGTGTTATTCATCGCGGCATTGATACAGCGTTTGGAGGTCTGAACTGCCTGGACCGAATGTGAGGCGATCTCGGCAGCCATTTTTTCAGCCTCGGTAAGAAGCCTTTCAGCGGGGTAGAGGTGATTGACCAGGCCAATGCGCAGTGCTTCACTGGCATCGATGCGCCTTCCGGTCAGGATCAGCTCCTTGGCCATTGCCGGGCTAACGAGGCGCGGTAAGCGCTGGGTGCCCCCGCAATCGGGCACCAGGCCAAACACTACTTCAGGGATGGAAAAAACAGCGGTATCGGCGGCCAGCCTGATGTCACAGGCCAGGGCCAGCTCCATACCGAGACCGATACAGCCTCCGTTGATAACGGCGATTACCGGCACCGGCAACCTTTCATAGAGGGTAAAAACTTTGCTGACATATTGCAGGGTGTCGAAACCGCCCCTTGCTGCTTCACGACCCAGGGTCACCCCTTCGGTAGCAGCCTGGTTAAGGTCAAGGCCGCCGCAAAATGCTTTACCTTCCCCGGTAAGGATAACTACCCTTGCTTCCCTGTTTAGCCTGATCTCTTCAGCCACTTTTTCTAATGCCAGCCACATTTCACCATCAAAGGCGTTGGCTTTTTCAGGGCGGTTCAGTTTTATGGTGGCAACACCATCTTTTATGTTTAATGCGACGTAGTTGCTGTTGGTCATCAGTCCAACCCCCTGTTTTTAAAATATTATAGCCGATATGGTTTTATTTCGTGAACTGCTTTTTATGATCCGGACGGTAGCGGCTTTTTTTACTGCCGCCGCTGCGGTATGCACCACGACCCTTGCGACTTTCCTGTTTGGGGAGGTAAGAGCTGCGCTGCTGCCCAGCCGGTTGTCCTTTTCTCTTCGGGTACCAGGTTTGATCAGCTGTTATAACAATCGGAGTTTGGTCCGGTTCCCTGGTTAAAAGTTTTAGTGCTGCAGCCAACAAGGTGGAGGCACTCTCGCGCTCCAGCAGCTCACGGGCTACATCTTTGTAAGCGCGGTATTCCCCGGCGTCGATCACTTCCAGAAGCCTTTCGATCGTTATTCGTTGCTGTCCCCTGATGGCCTCATCAGCGCTGGGCACCTGTTGGCGAATGATCTTGCGCCTGATGGAGCGCTCAATAAGTTCAAGGTGATCCAATTCACGGGGCAGGACCATGGTGGCGGCAAGGCCAGCCCGGCCGATCCTTCCGGTGCGCCCGATGCGGTGCACGTAGCTTTCCGGATCCTGCGGAATATCAAAGTTGTAGATATGCGTAACAGAGCCGATATCGAGACCGCGGGCAGCAACGTCGGTGGCAACCAGCAGCTCGGTGTTGCCGTTTTTAAAATTGCGCATTACCGTATCCCGCCTGGCCTGAGTCAAATCGCCGTGGATCGCTTCGGCAGAGTAACCGCGTTTAACCAGGCCTTCTAATAGTTCATCAACCCGGCGCTTGGTACGGGCAAAGATGATTGATGCTTCAGGTGATTGCAGGTCGAGCAGGCGGCAGAGGGCATCGAATTTTTCATTTTCGTGAACCTGGTAGTAGTATTGTTCCGTGTTGGGAACAGTAATCTCTGCAGTCTTGATCTGGATGAATTCCGGGTGCTGCATGAACTTCTGCGCCAGGTCTAAAATAGGCCGGGGCATGGTAGCGGAAAAAAGCATTGTTTGCCGCTGAGCCGGTACTTCTGCCAGAATTGTTTCGATATCTTCCCGGAAACCCATATTAAGCATTTCATCTGCTTCATCAAGCACTACAATGAGCAATTCCTGTAACCGAATCAGTTTGCGCCGCATGTGATCCATCAGGCGGCCGGGAGTGGCAACGATTACCTGCGGCTTGCTTTTAAGGGCCCGGATTTGCCGTTCAATGTCCTGCCCTCCGTAGATTGGCAGAGCACGAATGTTTTTGTACTTACCGAGGGTATTAAGTTCTTCCGCAACCTGAACTGCCAGTTCCCTGGTGGGGGTAATAACCAGGCCCTGGATGGCACCACTTGCAGGTTGAGTCTTTTCAAGCATCGGGAGACCGAAAGCGGCTGTTTTTCCGGTGCCGGTCTGGGCCTGCCCGATGATATCCTTACCGCTTAAGGCAATCGGGATGGCCAACTCCTGTATTTTGGTAGCTTCTTCGAAGCCCATGGATACTGTAGCTCTGATTAAATCATGGCCGATAGCAAATTCATTAAATGTTGTCATCTGAGGTCAAACCCTTTCGAAATAATAAATAAAGAGCATCTCCAAAACGAAAGGAAATGCTCCTGCCTCCATCGTCTTTCAGTATTACCTTTATTTTGAAGATCTCGTTAATCCTACCCTAATCCGGTTAAAATAGCAAGCTAATGTCCGAAAACCAAATGGATCAGGACTGACATTTCGTTTATCAGAACGAATGTAGTCTTAAACTTAAGCTGTTTATAAAGGAAAACAGAAGCCGGTAGCGAATGAATAAAGATAATTTATAATGTAGTTTGGGAGGGATAGTGATGAGCAAGGTACTGCAAAACTGGTCCGAAGTAGGGCCGCTGAAGAAAGTATTACTGCACAGGCCGGGGCTGGAGTTGAAGAACCTTACCCCCCGATACTTAGAAGACCTGCTTTTTGACGAGATCCCCTGGCTGGCTAAGGCCCAGGTGGAGCACGACAGTTTTGCCCAGAAACTTAAGGATAACGGCGTCGAGGTCTATTATGTCGGTCGGATGCTTTATGATATTGTCCAGGATCCCGGGGTAAAGAGTGAGCTGATCAAACGCCATTTAAAAGCCAGCCCGCTGATTGAACCGGAAGTGCTCGATACGATCTACAATTACTTAAACGAGTTGCCGCCTGAAGATCTGGTATCTTCAATTATCGCCGGATTGTCTAAACAGGAAGTGCAGCACCTTAAAAAGTATAAAACGCTGAGCGACCTGACCCTTGACAGCTATCCCTTTTACTTAGCTCCATTTCCCAATATGTACTTCACCCGCGATCATGCATCAATGATCGGTGATCGGCTGCAGATCAGCAGTATGTTCCTACAGGCCCGCCGTTTGGAGACAATCTTTATCCGCATGATTCAGAAATACCATCCTCTTTTTAAAAATGTAGATCTTGCGTATCATGAAGAAATTCCTTACGGAATTGAAGGTGGAGATGTCTTTGTCCTCAATCAGGACAGCCTGATGATCGGGTTGAGCGAAAGGACCACAGAAGAAGCGATTGAATGGGTGGCCTACAAATACCTGGTTGAAAAAGAGTTGGTCAAACAGATCGTGGTGGTGCAGATTCCTTCCCGCAGGGCTTATATGCACTTAGATACAGTGCTGACCATGGTAGACAGGGATAAATTCCTGATGTACCCGGGCATAAAGGACCAGGTTAACATCTACTGGTTGGAAAAAAGTGATGGTCGCGTTGAGGCCAGCAATGGCTATAGTCTGGTAGGGGCGCTTAAAAAAGTGCTGAAGATCAAGGATGTCGAAATCATTTATTCTGGCGCCAACGAGGAGATCACCGCCGCCCGGGAGCAGTGGGGCGACAGCACCAATACTTTGGCGATCAAACCGGGAACGGTTATTGGTTACGACCGTAACGAAGCCACAAATGAAACTTTGCGCAATAGTGGGGTAGAGGTTATTGAAATCGATGGTTCTGAGCTGGTGCGCGGCCGTGGCGGGCCGCGGTGCATGAGTATGCCGCTGGAACGTGAAGCAATAAGCTGGTAGTTGCTGCAGTTCGGAAATTATTATACCGAGAAGCGGTTTGGACCAGGCAGTTTATGGCAGAAGAGAGGTTCACAATAAAAGGTTAAGGGGAGTGTGCAAGATGGAACGGGAACTTTCCCTCGAGTTTGTCAGGGTTACGGAAGCGGCCGCTCTGGCCTGCGGCCGCCTGATGGGGCTGGGCGATAAAGAAGCGGCCGATCAGGCAGCGGTGGACGCTATGCGCTCGGTTTTTGATACTGTACATATTGATGGGACTGTGGTGATCGGCGAAGGAGAGAAGGATGAGGCGCCGATGTTATACATCGGTGAACAGGTGGGGATTGGCAATGAGCCGAAGGTTGACGTGGCGGTTGACCCCCTGGAGGGGACTAATCTGGTAGCCAGGGGTTTACCCAATGCCCTATCTGTTGTAGCGGTGGCCCCCCGGGGTTGTCTGCTGGAGGCCCCGGACATTTTTTACATGGATAAAATAGCTGTTGGTCCTAAGGCCTGTGGCTGCATCAGTATTGATGCTTCTGTCGGCGATAATCTGAAAGCGGTGGCCGATGCGCTCAGCCGGGATGTCCGGGATTTAACGGTGATTATCCTTGACCGTCCGCGCCATAAGAAGATCATTACCGAGGTCCGCGAGGCCGGGGCCAGGATCAAGCTGATCAGCGATGGTGACGTTTCGGCGGCGATAGCGACTGCGCTTGACAATACGGGTGTTGATGTATTGTTTGGCATCGGCGGCGCTCCCGAAGGGGTGCTCGCTGCTGTTGCCCTAAAGATTTTAGGCGGCGAGATGCAAGGCCGGTTGATCCCTAAGAGTGAAGATATGGAAAACTTCTATGAAAAGAACAAGACCGAACTGGAAAAGGTATTAACTCTGGAAGACCTGGTAAAAAGCGAGGATATCTTTTTTGCTGCTACCGGCATCACCGATGGCGACATGCTGAGTGGGGTGCGCTACCATGGAGCCACCGCAGAGACACAATCCCTGGTCATGCGCGGGATCACCAGGACAATCCGAAAAATTCACGCTGTCCATACCCTGGAGAGAAAACCGCGCTTTGTGGCGGCAGAATCGATGGGTCGTAAATAAGTTGAATGACCTGGGATGGTGTACTAACTGGTGCCGGATAAAGATGTTCAAACCAAGGTGGTTAATAAACCGGAAGCTCTTTTAAGTTCGTCAAGACCCCCCCTGAAATGGGCCGGTGGAAAACGCTGGATAGTAAAGCACCTGGAACCGCTGTGGCTGAAAAGCGGCAGCGAAAGGCTCATTGAGCCTCTCTGCGGCGGTCTTGCCGTTACGCTGGGCCTGATGCCTCGCTACGCTCTTTTGAACGACATCAATTTCCACCTGGTAAACTTTTACTACTGGCTCAAAAAAGGGCTTGTCATTCAACTTAAAATGGAGAATGATCAGGATCTTTATTATGATCATCGGGAGCGTTTTAACCACCTGATCGCAAATGGCGGCTCGGAAAGTGCCGAAGCAGCCTCCCTCTTCTACTACCTAAACCGCACCGGTTATAATGGACTTTGCCGTTTTAATAGAAAAGGTATTTTTAACGTGCCGTACGGCCGCTATAGAAAAATAAATTACCGACTTGATTTTTCTAATTACCAGGATCTATTTTTAAACTGGGAATTCAGCGCCCTCGACTTTGAAAAGCTTGAGCCCGCTGTAACCGATTTTACTTATGCCGATCCGCCTTATGATGTGCAGTTTACCAGTTATACCGCACAAGGTTTTAGCTGGGAAGATCAGGTTCGTTTTGCCCGCTGGCTGGCACAGCTTAAAGGGCCGGTGGTGGTTTCCAACCAGGCGACGGCCAGAATAGTTGAGCTCTACGGGGAGCTTGGCTTTAATTTGTGTCTGTTTGAAGGACCGCGGATGATCAGTTGCAATGGCGACAGGGCCCCTGCCCGGGAGATTTTTGCCACAAAGAATATCTGAGTTTTAAACGAGGGAAATCGCCTGCAGCGGACAGGCTGCGACACATTTCGCGCAACCTTTACAGAGTGTCGGGTTAGCCATCGGAATATCATATTGCTCTTCCTGCTCAATCAGCTTAAGGGGGCAGGCTGACACAGCAGTACAGAGTCCGTTGGTGCAACTTGAGGGGTTACACTTCTTGTAGTCTAACCTGACCATTGTGTTTGGCATCTTAATCTCCTGAAACCCCATGGAATTTAGTACATCCTAACATCATAATAATAAGATATAAATGCCTCCCCGTCAACTTCTGCTGCGAATTGAAGAGCTGCTGGCTGAAGAAAAGGCGCTTGATCTTTTTACTAAAGTATAGTAATCTTATATCATTAGTAAAACTATAGGAAATAAAGTATTAAAATAAGTTTTTATAATCACAAGATCTAGAGGAGGAGAATCTTTCATGAAAAAGGTATTTTGGTTGGCAATTGTAATAATGGCAATAGTTCTGATTACCGCCGGATGCGGACAGAGCCCGGCAGCCGACACACCGGCAGTTGAAGAACCGGTTGATGAAACGCCGGCAGTTGAAGGTATTGCCACTCTCGGACTTGGCGTGGTAACCAAGATCAATCGTTCTCTTGACTTCGACGCAGGTTCTGAAATCATGGCCATGGCCCAGGTTGATAGCGTTATTGCCGCGGCTGCGTTTGATGCTGAAGGCAGGGTCGTTGATGTGGTGATTGATACCGCCCAGACCCGGGTTAATTTTGACGAAGAGCTGCAGGTAGCTTCCGATCCGGCTGCCGAAATTAAAACCAAGGTAGAGCTTGGCGATGATTACGGCATGATCAATGCCTCAGAAATAGGGGTTGAATGGCATGAACAGATTGCTGCTCTTGAAGAGTGGATGGTTGGGAAAACTGTGGCAGAGATCAAAGCCCTCAGCCTGACTGAAGAGGGTGCTCCCGAGGACGTAGACCTGGCAGCGTCGGTTACGATTACGGTGACGGACTACATATCCGCGGTGGAAAAAGCTTACAATACTGCAGTATCTGTGGAGCCGGGCGCAGAGAGCCTGGGGCTCGGCCACAAAGTATCTATCGGACGCTCAGTTGGCTACACCATGGCCGGAGAAACTGAAATATTACCGCTGGGCCAGGTTGACGTTGTCATAGCTGCCGTTGTCTTTGACGCTGAAGGACGGGTGGCTGGCGCTTTGATCGATACCGCCCAGACCCGGGTAAACTTTGATATTGAAGGGCAGGTTACTTCCGATCGGACAGCTCTTTTCCCGACCAAGAAGGAGCTTGGCGATGATTACGGCATGATCAAGGCCTCAGAAATCGGCGTGGAATGGTATGAACAAATAGCTGCTCTTGAAGAGTGGATGGTAGGCAAAACGTTAGAAGAGATCAAGGCAATGCAGCTTATAGATGACGCACCTGATGAAGCGGATCTGGTATCCCTGGTTACGATTACTGTTCAGGATTATATTTATGCGGTTGACGAAGCATACAGTAGGGCCCGTTAATAAGAATAAAGGAATTTAGACTGTTTTCCGCTCCCCCGCTTCAGGCGGGGGAGTTGTTTTA
>JBFYYZ010000204.1:0-3039 GCA_041309745.1 Bacillota bacterium
AAAACAGTGGCAATAGATATACCCACACTGCCGGACATGTTGTGCACCAATCCGCGCCAGGCGCCGACATCGCCGGCAAGTTCTTTCGGTGAAGCGCTGAGCAGAGTATTGAATACCAGGGCAACAATGGAACCCTGACCCAGACCAATCATAATCAACCCGAAAACAATCGGCAGTTGACCCCACTCATTTCTGATCGTAAAGGCAATCAAGGTCAGGGCAAAGGCGACAACGATAAACGCTACCCGGGCAATCTGACGGGGAGGATATTTATCGTAAAACCTGGCTACTACTGTATTGGCAATGAATATTGATATGGTATAGGGAATGATCGAAAAGGAAGTCTGAATACTGCTCAAACCCTGGATCACCTGCATATAAAGAGGAATCAGGAAGTTGGCTGCTGTACCAATAAAGAGCATCAGCGCCATGCACCAGGTCGTAGCACGCTCCTCTGCTGTATCAAGTACTTCAAGGTTGAACAGCTGAGATTTATTTTCCTCCTTACGCTTGCGGAGCCAGGCAAAAAAGACCTGGACCAGGAAGATGCCAAGAATAACCAGGATTAATGCCGGAGATATGCCAAGGACGCTGAAAGGAGCAGTAGGCCTGGCTACGATTGCACCCCAGGCAGTAAGTCCACTGAAACCAAAGCTAAGCAAAATAATGGCTGTCGAAGCGATCGCCGCACCTTTCCAGTCGATGGCCATTTCCGATTGCGGGTCAATCTTCCTCAGCCTTGTGCTGAGCAACAGATTAACAATACCCAGCATAACCACCAAAGCAAAAGAATAGCGCCAGCCAATAGTTGTAGCGAAGCTGCCGGCGATTAATAGCGCCAACACCCCGGCACCCGGAATAGCGGCTGCCAAAAAACCAATCGCCTGGGCTTGCTGTTTACCCTTATAATTCGCGGCGATAAAAACAGTAAGCGCCGGGGCAATCAGGGCAATTACCGCTCCGCTCAGGGCTTGCCCGATAAAGAGCATTGTTCCGTTAACGGCCAGGGTGACCAGCAGCATAGAGAGGGCGTGAATGAAAACGGCAATCTGAAAAACCCTCTTTGATCCAAATTTGGAGCCAATTTTAGCTCCAAGCAGGATAAAAGCAGCCATCGAAAAAGTACCGGTTGTTATGGCTGTTCCTATCGCGGTGGCCGGAATACTTAAATCGCTGGTCAACCCGGCCATCGAAACAGTAAGGGCATTGACGTTAAATGATGCCTGAATCTGGGTTAAAACAACTACGATCAGGGGAAGCCAGGAAACTTTGTCAATATTTGCGATACCATTGGTAGCAGAGTCTTTAATGGACATTTAAAATTTCGCCTCCTTAACAAATTTTTTACCGTATTGATTTTCTAAGGCCTTGCTCTACTTAAGTACAAACTGAGATCATTTCTATAAACAATCACCTATCCTTACAACTGACACTAACGTCAACTGCAATAAACTTATTGCATTCAGAACACCATTTAGCGCAGCTTGATCCTCCAACAACCCGAAAAGGATAGTATTGATTGCGCCATCTTCCTCTGTTTGATAGCGAAGAGACATCTCTTCAATACCGTATATGCAAGATATGCAAGCTGATCCTATTTCCCCGCGCACTGTTATCTCATAAATAGCGGGACAATCAAATTCAGACCCATAGCTGTAATTAGTATCCATAGTAGTAATTTAACCAAGCACAATAAACTTAGATACCACCCGATTGGTGTAATCTCGGGTGTATTTTTCACGCGGCGGCAGTTGAAAGCAGCTCGACTGAGTGATATAACTTAAATATGACGAATTGTTATGAATTAAATTAAACCTAATTATTATTTAATCAATTAGTGGGGTATAAACACAGCGATCTTCTGTTTTTCAGTCACGTTTGCAGCAAACCATTTTTGCACTAATTAAGTGAGTAAATAAATGGAAACCATATCGAACAATAACCTTGAAGTCCTCCAAACCAGGCTGTACCGCCCCCACCTGCCGGATTCCTTGCTGGAGCGTTCCGGCCTGGTAAAGTTGCTTGATTTTGCCCTCCCCAAAGTGCTTACCCTTGTTATCGCTCCTGCCGGTTTTGGGAAAACAACCTTAGTCAGTTGCCGGCTTGACGAGATGCAGTGCCAGAATATTAATATAAAAACTGATTGTCTGCCTTCAGCCTGGTTGACAATCGATAAAAATGATCATAGCTTCATTATTTTTCTGCGCCATTTTATAGCAGCTCTGCGTAAAATCATTCCAGAAGCATGTCCGGAATCATGGAAGCTGGCCTACGCCAATAGTGAAATGGCTGAAGAATCGATCCCGCTGGTTTTAACCAACGAGGTAACAGAGATCCCGCAACACTTCATCATGGTTCTTGATGATTTTCATCTCACCGGTTGTCCGCAACTATACGCATTACTGTCGGGATGGGCCCGGCACTGGCCTTTACCGATGCACCTGGTGATCATTTCCCGAACCCAGCCACCTCTGCCATTGGCGAAATTAAAGAGCCAGGGGAAAATAAATGATATTCGTTCGAGAGATCTACGCTTTTCGCCACAGGAAGCAGAAGATTATATCCGCCTGACAACAAAAAGAGATCCCGGTGAAAAAACTTTAGTCGAACTACTAAACCATCTTGAAGGGTGGGCAGCCGGGTTAAAGCTTGTTTCAATTGCCTTAAATCAAACAAATGTTGATCAGGAGATTGAATCAGTTTTATCACTGGGAAAACAGGATATAATCAGCTATCTGGCTGATGAGGTTTTCGTTCAGATGACCGCAGCAATGCAGCGGTTTTTTATGAAAATGTCAATTCTTGATAATTTTTGCGTTTCACTGTGCCTTGCGCTGGTTGATGAAGATGATCGGGATGATTCGGTGAACTATTTCCTTGAAAACATTACCGGTACCGAACTTTTTATCACAGCCCTCCACAGCGAAGATGAATGGTATCGAATGCATAATCTTATGCGCAGCATGTTACAAAACAGGCTGTCTAAAAATATTAATCCCGAGCAGATTAAAGAACTGCACATGCGCGCCTCTCGTTGGC
>JBFYYZ010000205.1:0-4383 GCA_041309745.1 Bacillota bacterium
TCCGATATATTATACAAAGTATAAATTAAGTTTAATAAACTAAGCGGCCGTAACTTCATGGATCTGGATGATTTCACCGCTGAAGAGATCATGCTGATTCTTCAAACCACGAGGGACCTGAAACTGGAGGTAAAACGGGGTTATTTTCATCCCTACCTGCAGCACAAGGCACTGGGTTGTATTTTTGATCAGCCGTCGACAAGAACCCGCATCTCTTTTGAACTGGGTATGCAGCAGCTCGGAGGCTATGTCACGTACTTAAAACCCGGCGAAATCCACCTTGGCAAAAAAGAGAGTATTTATGATACAGCCAAGGTTTTAAGCAGGTATTTTGACGCGATCATGATCCGCTGGAATGATTACAATGAAATGAAGCAGCTGGCAGATGCAGCCGATGTGCCAGTGATTAATGGCATGACTGAAAAAAATCATCCCTGTCAGGCTCTGGCCGACATCTACACGATGATCGAGAAGTTTGATGATATCAGGGGCAAAAAAGTGGTCTTCTTTGGCGACCGGACCCAGCCGGCTCACTCGCTGGGGGTAATCTGTTCCAAACTGGGGCTGAATTTTGTGCATTGCTGTCCCGAAAAATACGCAATATTATCAGATTACAGCGAGATATTTGAGCGCAATAATCTCATTTCCGGCGGCACTTACAAGCACACAGCTGAAATTGATGAAGCCTGCGCCGGAGCACACATGGTATACACTGATGTCTGGTGGTGGATCGGCCAGGAAGAGGAAGAGGCTGATCGCCGCAAGCTCTTTGCCCCCTACCAGGTTACAGCGGAGTTGCTGACCAAGTGCGATAAAAATGTGATATTTGAGCACTGTCTTCCGGCCATGCGCGGTGTGGAAGTTACTGATGCCGTGATGGACGGGCCGCACGCGGTGATTTACGATCAGGCAGAGAACCGGATGCACACCGAAAAAGCGGTCATGGTTCTTTTGATGAGCTGAGTTATCTGAAGAACAGCATAAATATAAACATTGAACACTGCTTATCTGCCCGTCACCGAAGTGTTTTAGCACCCGGTGGCGGGCAAACTTTCGATTAAGCCCCTGGAAAGGTTATTGAGATCATCCTGTAGAAATAACCTCTGGCGGTTGATAAAGCAGAACTATGAGAGGGTGGTTACACTTGTCAGCATCATTTATGATCGTCGTTGCTATGGTCTTTGTCATCAACCTGGCCCTGATTGCCTGGGCTATAACTGACCTGTTGCAGCGTGAAAATGTAAAATATCTTTCCAAACCCTGGTGGATACTGATTATCGCAGTTGTAATTTTCGGATCTGTAATATATCTGATCCTGGGCCGTGGAAAGGATAAAGGAGTTAATCATGTCTAAAAAGGTTTTAATTGTCGGTGCCGGGATGGCCGGGCTCGCAGCCGGAATCCATGCCTGCCGTAATGGTTATGAGGTCGAGCTATTTGAAATGCACAACCTGCCAGGTGGCCTCTGTGCTGCCTGGGATAGAAAGGGTTATACTTTTGACGGTTGCATTCATTGGCTGGTTGGTTCCAGGCCAGGCAGCCAGTTCAACCGTCTCTGGCGTGAAGTGGGCGCCCTTGAAGATACAAAGATCATCGATCACAAAGTATTTATGACCATTGAAGATGGCAGTGGTAAAAGCCTAAATATTTACAGCGATCTTGACCGCCTGCAGGCTCATCTTCTTGAATTGGCTCCGGAAGATGAAATTCCGGTTAAACATATGATTGATGCGGCTAAAACTATGTCAAAAATGGACATGCCGCTTGAAAAGCCGGATGAATTCTTCCGCTTTTGGGATATTCCGGTGATGATGATCAAGATGATGCCTCTCTTTAAAGTTTTAGGGCGCTTTTCCAGAATCACAGTTGCTGAATTTTTAGATGAACTGAAAAATCCTTTTTTAAAAGAAGCTCTGGCCCTGGTTTTACCGATTAACTACACTATGACCAGCCTGGTTGGCACCCTTGCTTCCCTGAACAGCTGTGATGCAGGGTTTCCCGAGGGCGGATCACTGCCCCTGGTCCGCTCGATTGAAAAATGTTTTCTAGATCTATGCGGTAGCGTTCACTATAACAGCAGGGTAAAGCAAATTCTGGTCAGGGATAGCCAAGCTTATGGCCTGCTGCTCGATGACGGCAATGAGGTGCAGGGCGACTATGTCATTTCAGCAGCCGATCTGCACAGCACTCTCTATGACCTATTGGGAGGCAGGTATTTAACGCCATTGATTAAAGACAGTTTTGCCAACCTGCCCTGCTATACCTCAGCCCAGGTTAACCTCGGGGTGGGTATCGATCTCAGCAGCGAGGCTAAAAAGCTGGTTGTCAGGCTCGACAACCCGATTGATCTCGGTTCCGGTCCAAACCGCTATTTCTACCTGACCAATTATACCTTTGATCCGACCCTGGCTCCAACTGGGAAAAGCGTATTGTCGGCCATGGTTTATTCTTCTTATGAGTACTGGGGCAACCCTACGGGTAATAAGGAACGTTACCGGGAAAAGAAAGATCAGCTGGCGGAAAAGCTTACCAAAGCTGTTGTTAAAAGATTTCCGACTATAAAAGATAAAGTCGAAGTGACCGACGTAGTTACCCCGCTGACCTATAACCGTTACACAGCGGTCTGGAAGGGCGCTTATATGGCCTGGATAGTTCCTCCTTCTGCCGGAAGGTTCAACATCCCGCGAAAATTGCCTGACTTGGAAAACTTCTATCTGGCCGGGCAGTGGGTTTCACCGCCGGCCGGCCTGCCCGGTTCGATGCTCACAGGGCGCCACGTGATCCAGGTCCTCTGCCGTCGGGATAAAAAACCATTCATCAGCTAGTAAGACCTAAAGGCAGTTCAAAATCAAACTCAAGATCCTTATCGACCTTTCTTCGTCCGGATAATATGGATCCGGCACTATAAAAGTGTTAATATTGATGGGCGAAGGAAGGTTATTATGGGCTATAAAGACACGATGAAAGATCCTGCAATTATCGAGCGCGACCCGGCGCGGGAGGCTTTTCTCAATAACCCGCTGGGTTCCCTGATTGTCAAAAATACAGTACCAGCTGTTGCATCAATGCTTTTCATGGCTCTCTACCACGTGGCTGATGCAATCATGGTTGGCCGCAGCCTCGGCCCGGAGGCGCTGGCTTCCGTTAATATTCTTTACCCGATTATGGCCTTTTTTATCGGGCTGGCGGCGATGATCGGCGTTGGTGGTAACGCTCGGGTTGCCGTGCTGCAGGGAGCGGGCGACACTGGAGCCGCCCGACGCGTTTTAGGCCTGGTGGTGACCCTGGGGACAATCTTAGGCCTTATCGGCAGTCTGGTCGCCATTCTTGCCTTCTCCCAGATCCTGGCCATGCTCGGCACCTCGGGCTCGCTGGGTGTGCTGGCCGGCCAGTATCTAAAGGGCATCTACCCGTTTTTTACAACAATGATCCTGATCTTCATCCTTGAACAGACCGTGCGCAACGACGGTCGCCCCAACCTGGCCACCGGGGTCATGATGGCGATGGCTCTGTTGAACATTGTTCTTGATTATATCTTTTTATTTCCCATGCAGCTCGGCATCGCCGGCGCAGCGTTGGCGACCGGCCTATCACAATCGCTGGGTGCTCTTATCTTTATCTTCTACTTTGCCCGAAAAAACTTCTTGAATCGGCCTGGTTTATGCTTCGGCATTCCCGGCGGTGGTTTTCCGGCTCTTAAAATGATTGCTTTTAACGGCTCCTCGGAGTTTTTAAACAGTGTAGCGGCAGGGTTGACTACTTTCCTCTTCAACCGTGCGCTCCTCACCTTTCTGGGCAGCGCCGGGGTGGCGGCCTTTGCCATGGTGCAATACCTGATCATGTTCGGTTCTGTGATCATCTTCGGCATCAGTGTGGGGGCGCAACCGATCTTAAGTTACAATCACGGGGCAGGCAACAGAGCGAGGGTCAGCGGCACTGTAAAGCGGATTTTAGTGGCGTCTGTTGTGGTTGCCTTATCGCTCTTTATTGTGATCTGGTGGCAGGCTCCGCTTTTAGTTACCCTTTTTATTCCGGATCATCCGGAGACCGTAGCATTAACCCTTAATGCGGCAAGAATAATCAGCTGGAGTTTGTTGCTGATGCCAATCGGTATCATCGGTTCAACTTTTTTCACGGCCCTGGAAAAGGCGGGTCAATCGCTGTTGGTTGCTCTTTCACGGGGGTTGATTTTTACGGTTATCGGGTTGCTATTGTTCCCGGCAATCTGGGGCGAAACCGGGATATGGATCACACCTCTATTCTCAGAGGCGGTAAGCGTGCTGGTTACGGCATATCTCTTTTACCGCTGGGCCTACAGCCAACCAGAACCAGCTGTGGGTAAAGTAACATGTGAACCGCTGCCATCGCTGGAACAGTGATCGA
>JBFYYZ010000206.1:0-2893 GCA_041309745.1 Bacillota bacterium
GAGGACTTTGTTGCTGAACACCCTGATCTGGAAATCTATTATGGCGACGGCTTCTCAGTTGGCTCATTTTCAGGGGAAGAGGTGGCCAAGGGGCCACGCAAGGAAAGGCTGGATGAGATTAGTGATAAGCCGATTATGATCAGCTCCTATGATGGCCATACTCGTTGGTTGAACAGTGCCGCTTTTGAGTATTTCGGCATTACCAAAGATACTATATCGCCCGAGGGTGGCGTGATCGAAAAAACTGCAGATGGAGAACTCTGGGGTACGCTGAAAGAAATGGCCATAGAGCTGACACCGTCACAGGAGTTTACCGATGAACAGATGCATGATGCCTTTGTTGCTTTCCAGGAGTACATGCACAGTCTCGGTTACATTGGTATTACCGACATGGGTTCGGGAATCCTTGCTTCTGAAGCGTACGATCCATTTATAGACATGGATAAAAAAGGTGAGCTGAAGCTATATGTAATGAAAAACACGGTAATGGATCCGAACTCAGAACTTGAACCGCAAATTGAAAAAGCGCTCGCTAACCGCGATCGTTACCGGTCAGAACTTTACTATTACGGCAGCACCAAGTTCTTTGCCGACGGAGTGATTGAAGGAGTCACCGGCTACCTGCTTGAGCCATACACCGAAGCGGCAGAAGCAGGAGATGACTTTGTTTCTGCTCCGCTCTGGACTCCGGAAAAAATGAACGAAGCTTTTACCATGGCCAACGCGGAAGGTTTCCAGATTCATGTTCACTCCATCGGTGATGCCTCAACCAAACAGGTTCTTGATGCTTTTGAATATGCCCTTGCCCAAAACGGCGAAGACGATTACCGCAACCTGATCACTCACCTGCAGCTGGTTGACCCGGCAGATATCCCCCGTTTTGCCGAACTGGGCGTCATTGCCAACCTGCAGCCGTACTGGGCTTTCAAAGAGCCTTACTGGTGGGAAGTTGTTGATCAGCCACTGCTCGGTGATGAAAGGGCTGAACGGGAATATCCGATGCAGTCGTTTATCAATTCCGGAGCCCTGCTAGTAAGCTACTCCGACCATGGTGTGACCCCTTACCCGATTCCTTTCTGGGCCATTGAGGTCGGTGTGACCCGCAACCTGAACAACGCTGAGTTTTACGAGGTTGATGAGATCACCGATATCGATGATCCAACTTGGCTGCTCGCCTCGCAGGAGAGGGTCTCACTAGTGGATATGATTCGATCCTTTACGATCAACTCAGCTTTCCAGAACTTCCGGGAAGCTACAACCGGCAGTATCGAAGTAGGTAAAAGCGCCGATTTCATCATTATTTCTCAGAATCTCTTGGAGATCAATCCGCTTGATATTGACAAGACAGAAGTGCTGGTTACCATTTTTAAAGGCGAAGTGGTCTGGCAGTCAGAGTAACTGACGAAATACCTGAAAGGGCGGGAAATTGATCCCGCCCTTTTTTGCTTTTTTATTATTGGTTTATGTTCTTTATGTCTCTGGTGGTTTAATGATATGATACGGCATAAGACAACCAACGGGGGTGAATGTTTTGAAACTACGGTTTTTATCAATGTTTTTTATCGCAATCGTGCTATTTTTGGCAGGTTGTTCCGATGGAACCGATCAACCGGATTTGGGCACAGGGGCGGATGAAGAAATCATGGTGCCCGATGATTCATCCGGGGACGAAGTGTCGGATGAAGGTGATGATTTGCCGGGTTTTCTTACGTTGGTTTACTCCCAAACCGGTGATCTCTGGGTGGCGGTAGGCTTCAATGCGCCGCGTCAGATCACTTCCGGTTATTTTGATCGTTATCCCCTGCTTTCTCCCGATGGATCCAAAATTCTTTTTCAAAGAGATGTAGAATCCGGCACTGCAGAGCTTTACCGTTATGAATTATGGGTAATCAATACTGATGGCAGCGGTGAAAGACGCCTGGTTTCTGCTGCCGATTTACCAGGACAAATGGGCCATGCCATGGGGGTAGAGGAAGAAACAATGCTAGATCGCTTGCCCCAAATGGTGGTCTGGTTGGACGACAGCAGGAGGGTCGCTTTTAACACCCTGCTCGAGGCTGGTTACGGGGTGATCAGCTTCTATGATCTCTGGATTGTTGATACGGAAACAGGAGCAGTCACCCGCCTGCTGGAAGATGGTGACGGAGGCAGCTTTGCTTATTCACCTGACGGTTCCAAAATACTTGTCTCAAACCCCAATTCAGTCTCAATGGTTAATGCCGATGGGAGCGACCGCCGTCAGTTGGTCAGTTACCCCTTTGTCAATACAGCCAGTGAGTATGCTTATACTCCCCAGCCGGTATGGGCTCCTGACGGCAGTTATGGCCTGGTAGCCATAGCCTCGGAAGATCTTTTTTTTGCTGACCCGTACATGACAGTATGGAGGTTGCCTCTTTCCGGGGAAGCTGTAGTCCTTAGCACTTTACCGGGAATGAACCTTTTCAGCACCATGACAGATGATCACTGGAACGCGGCGCGGACAGCCCTGGCTTATATTGATGTTGAATATAATTTACATCTGGCAACAATTGCCGGAGAAAGCCTGCAAATCTACGGCAGTGCTGATCAATTCTATGGCTGGTCTACTGATGATCACCACTGGCTCTTAAGCCGTAGCGGCGAAATTTTATTAGCCGGAAGCGATATAGAACTGGCTCCACTCGAAATGCCCGAGGGAGATTACTCCGACTGGTTCGAGGTTAAGTGGGTAAGCGGCACAGACTATGTCGCCCTCTCCGGTAATTACTATGAAGGCATGACTCTCTGGACCAGCCGGGTGGACGGAGATTTAAGAGAAATCGATTCCGGAGTCAATAGTTTTGATGCCCTCTGGATCGAGTAGTTATGGCAGTGGGTTTGTATTATGCTGAAATAAAGACCAACTTATAGTGTT
>JBFYYZ010000207.1:0-3060 GCA_041309745.1 Bacillota bacterium
CAGGGTGGCCGGGTGTTCTGCTCCCCCACTGCCGGAAATCTTTCAGTTCTTCCAGTGACAGTCCATAGCCGTAGAGGTGCAGTAAGGCATAGATTAGCATTGAGCCATGCCCCGCTGACAGCACAAACCGATCGCGGTCTTGCCAGTCCGGGCAATCCGGGCAATGCTTGAGGAAACGACTCCAGAGTGTATAGGCCATGGCCGCACCGCCCATCGGTAAACCGGGGTGGCCGGAATTAGCCTTCTCCACGGCGTCAACGGCTAAGAACCGGATCGTATTAACAGCTAGTTGATCAATATTCTTCAAGTTTTGTACACCCCTTCGGCTTAAACTAAAGATCCATCGTAAAAAGATGTAAAACGCTGTTTTTAATTATATCATGCTGCTTAAAGGCCCAAGGGCCAGAAAATAATAATCAGGGGCACTGCCGTGAAGGCGACCAGTAAAGTCAGGGGCAGGCCCATTTTCCAGTAATCGCCGAAATGATAACCACCAGGGCCCATGACCAGTGTATTCGATTGATGGCCGATCGGGGTCATAAAAGCACAGGAGGCGCCAACAGCCACTGTCATCAGCAGCGGGTCAGGCGATACCCCCATGCTACCGGCAATACTAAGAGCAACAGGGGCCATTAAAAGCGCCGCAGCCGCGTTATTGATAATGTTGGATAGCAACATAGTCAGGATTATCAAAACCATCAGCAGCATCCAGGGAGTCATACTCCCTGAAAGATTATAAATTGCCTCACCAATCGTAGCTGCCCCGCCTGATGATTCCAAAGCTCTGCTTAAGGGAAACATCGCTCCCAACAGGATAATAACCGGCCATTCGATACTTTCATAAACTTCGCGCAGTGAAATCAGTCCAATCAGTAGCATTGCCACTGCAGCTGTGGTAAATGCAATCTGGATCGGTAAAAGACCGACAGCAGTCATAATAATTGCCGAAACGAAGATTAAGCTGCCAGATAACAGCCGGCGTGGCTTTCCAATTTGCAACCCCCTCTCAACCAGCGGCAGGCAACCCAGGGTTGACATCACTTCTGAAAGGGCTTCACGCCGGCCCTGCAACAGAAGCACATCACCCGGCCGAAAGCGGATCCGATCCGGACGCTCGCTAAGCCTGGTTCCTTCACGTGATATACCGAGCAGGTTAATCCCATAGATCGAACGCAGTTCAAGAGAGCGCGCTGTCTGTTTATCCATTAACGATCCGGTGGTAACGACCGCTTCGACAATTGAAATTTCGTCGGAAGAAAGATCCTCTTGGCTGAGCTTTTTATTAGCCGTTAACTGAAAACCGGTAACATCTAAAAACTCCTGTAAATCTTCAGCATTAGCCTTAATAATTATCTGATCTTCCTCCTGGAACAAACGATAGGGAGACAAAAAAGGTAGTTTACGCTTATTGCGTACATGGCCGACAACTGTCACATCCCCACTGGTAGCCTGGCCAAGATCCAACAGTCTTTTACCGGCATACTTGGAACCGGCGGAAATAAATGCTTCGGTAAGATAATTGTCGATAGAAAACAGATCTTCAGCCGCAAGTTTCCCGATGCGGCGGGGAATCAAGCGCCAGCCGACCAAAACGATAAAAATGACACCTACAACTGTTACAAACAATCCCACGGGCGCAAAATCAAACATCATGAATGAAGTAGCGGCAGCTGTTTCTGCCCTGAACATTGAGATAATGATATTCGGGGGAGTACCAACCTGGGTGATTAAACCTCCCAGCAAGGATCCAAATGCCAGAGGCATCAGTAATGTTGAAGGAGACTGTTCGCTTTTTTTAGCCATCCTGATTGCAACCGGCATGAATAGGGCGAGAGCACCAACATTATTCATAAAAGCTGAGCATAGTGCTACCCCTCCTACCAGGTAAGCCATCATGATGATCTGATTATTGTTGACGGCTGATAATTTGCGTGATGCAAAATCTACGATACCGGAATTCATTAACGCACGACTGATAATCAGCACTGCGGCCACCGTGATGACGGCCGGATGGCTGAAACCATAAAATGCTTCTTCGTAAGGAATAATTCCGGAGATCGTGATGATCAGCATCGCGATGACAGCAACGATATCGTAACGCCACCGACCCCAGGCAAACATGATCAGCACAATCACAAGCGTGACAAAAACAACAATTTGCTCATTCATCAGGATCTGCTGTCCCTCCGGAGATTGGTAAAGATCAAGCCAACGATCATGCTGCTCATTATTGCAAGCATTGTTATCTGATCTCACTAAACCTAAAATAACCTTACCCTATATTATCTTGATTAAGCTGTACTGATCAAGGTCAATAATGAATAATTAGTGAACTGGCCTTTTCGCTGTAACTTCTATAGTGTATATTAGTGCATAGTTGAAAGCGAGGGTTATTATGAAACGATACCTGCCTTACCTGGCCGGCCTGGGAGTGGCAATGGCCTGGGGGCTTTCCTTTTTATTTACCAAAGGCGCCTTGGATTACCTGGAACCCTATCATCTCCTGGGTTTAAGGTTTGCTGCCGCCCTTGGGGCGATGAGCATCTTGCGTCTGGCAAATGTTATAAAAATAAAAATGACGACCAGTGATTACTTACACCTGCTGCCGCTGGCTATCTTCCAGCCGATTCTATATTTTTCGGCCGAAACGATAGGGGTGCTGCTGACATCGGCATCATATTCGGCGATGATGATTGCTGCCATCCCCATTGTTGTTGCCATTCTGGGCTCTGTTTTACTGCGTGAGTACCCCAACCGAATGCAGCTGCTGTTTATTATCGCTTCTGTGGCAGGCGTTATCTTCATCATCATGATGGATAATCAGTCTATAACCGGGATTAACCCGCTTGGCACCCTGGCCCTGATCGGCGCCGTGGTTTCTGCCGCTTTCTATAATATTTATTCTCTTAAAGCCTCGGTTCATTATATTCCGCTTCAAACTACATGGGTAATGATGGTGGTCGGAGCCGTTGCCTTTAACATGATCGCACTACTCCAGCATTTTTATGCCGGTGATGTCGGCTCATATTTGCAACCGCTGGCCGTATTATGGCCTTCGAT
>JBFYYZ010000208.1:0-3148 GCA_041309745.1 Bacillota bacterium
CGTTAATTGAACTTGGCCTTCAGTACGGCAAAGGCCCGGTTAAGCTTAAAGATATATCCGCAACCCAGGAAATATCTCTAAAATATCTTGAGCAGGTGATGTTCCCCTTGCGGATTGGCGGATATGTTAAAACCATGAAAGGAAGCCAGGGAGGCTACATTTTGGCCAGACAACCGGAAAGTATAACCCTGCTCGAAATTGTCGAATGTGTTGAGGGGACTATTTCCCCGGTCGACTGTGTTGATCATGCAGAACTTTGCGAGCGGTCGGAACAGTGCGTCACCCGGGATGCCTGGATTGGTTTGAAGAATGTAATCAGAAGCGAACTGGGCAAGATCACACTTGCCGAGTTGGTCAAAAAACAGAAGCAGCTTAAAGTTTGATCCGGTAAATTTTTCTTGGCCGAATTTTTAATTTATATTTTCCAGGAGAAACCGCCGGCTAGCCATATGAAAAGAGGTATTTAAGATGGAAAAGATCACCTTATTGATTGATGACATGAGCTGTGCTTCCTGTGCCTTGGGTTTGGAGAAAGGACTTCAGGAAACTGAAGGGATAAAAAGCGCTATGGTTAATTTCGCTGTAGCAAAAGCGTATGTTGAATTTGATCCTGAAAAGCTGACGATTGACCAGATCCTGAACAGGGTCAGCGATGCCGGGTTTAAGGGTACACTTGAGCAAGGGTTAGCGTCAACTGTCGATGAAGTTTTCGTGATAGAAGGAATGCATTGCGCTTCATGCGCCATAGGGCTTGAGGGCACATTTAAGAATGCAGCCGGTGTTATTGACGCAACGGTTAACCTGGCAACGGAAAAAGCCCATATCAAATATGACAAAGAAAAAATAGGTCATATGGACCTGGTCGAACTGGTAAAAAGCGCCGGATACAGTGTTGTTGAAACTGGCGGTGCAAGAAAAGAGCTGAAAAGTGCCGACCCCGGGCTTGATCGCGACCTGCAAACCGTATCTAAAGCAGCCAGGAAGATGTGGTTAGCGGTAATCTTTGCCGGTGCGATTATGATCCTGATGATGATCGATATGTTTGTAGTTCACATCCCCGGTTTTTTTCTCATTTCCGCACTACTAGCTCTCCCGGCAATCTTTGTTGCCGGCTGGGAGACTCACCGGGGCACCTTGAAAGCACTGAAACGCTTCAGCGCCAACATGGACACCCTGGTCACTTTAGGCTCGGCGCTGCCTTACTTCTTAAGCCTGCTAAATTTCTGGTTTCCACTGACTTCTTTTATCGAGATGGCGGCCAGTATTATGGCTCTACACTTAGTGGGGCGTTTCCTGGAGGCCAAAGCCAAAGGGCGCGCTTCGCAGGCTATAAAAAAACTGCTGGCTCTTGAAGCTAAGACAGCACGCATTATCGAAAACGGAACGGAGCGCGAAATAGCGATCGAAGATCTGCTGCCCGGGATGGTGATGATCGTCCGCCCCGGTGAAAAGATCCCCACTGACGGGGTAGTGATCAGCGGCGGCAGCAGCGTCGATGAATCGATGGCAACCGGTGAATCGATCCCGGTGGAGAAGAGTGAGGGCAGCGAGGTAATCGGGGCAACTATCAACGGCCGGGGAGCCCTGCAGGTTAGGGCTGCTAAGGTTGGAAAAGATACTTTCCTGGCCCAGGTCATCAAGATGGTTGAAGAGGCCCAGGGGTCAAAAGTGCCAATCCAGGAGTTTGCTGACCGGGTCACTGGATACTTTGTGCCTGCTGTATTGGTGGTGGCTCTCGCGGCCTTTTCATCCTGGCTTCTCTTTCCGGAGTTTCACCTTTCCATTGTTGAGTTTTTAAATCCGCCGTGGGCCAATCTTAATGCACCTCAGTTAACGTTAGCCTTCATGGCCGCAACTGCGGTGCTGGTGATCTCCTGCCCCTGTGCCCTGGGTTTGGCTACCCCCACAGCCCTGATGGTCGGCAGCGGTCTCGGCGCTGAAAACGGTATCTTGATCCGCAGTGGCGAAGCAATTCAAACTATGAAAGATGTTAAAGCGATTGCTTTTGATAAAACCGGGACCCTGACCAGGGGCAAACCGCAGGTTACAGATCTAGTGCCTTCAAATGATTTTAGCAGGGAAGAGCTACTTTCATTCGCTGCGGGTGTTGAGGCTGTTTCCGAGCATCCGCTCGGAGCTGCCCTGGTTGAGAAAGCGGTCGCTGAGAAAGTTAGCTTTGCCGCAGTCAGTAACTTTGAGTCAGTTACCGGGCAGGGCGTCTTGGGTAAAATTGATGGCAGAGAGGTTTTGGTAGGCAGCCGGCGCCTGATGGAGAAGAACAAAATAGATCTGGCCGGACTGCCTGAGCAGATGGAAACACTCGAAGCTGAAGGTAAAACGGTAGTTCTCGTCGCAGTCGATGGTAAAGCGGCCGGCCTGGTGGCTATTGCCGACACTTTAAAAGATGAGGCAATTGAAGCTTTATCGAAGTTGAAAGATCTGGGACTTGTAACCGTGATGCTCACCGGTGATAACCGGATCACCGCCGAGGCGATAGCTCGCCAGATCGGGATCAGCAAGGTTGTGGCAGAGGTAATGCCTGACGGCAAGGTCGATCAGGTTAGAAGGTTGCAGGAGGAATATGGTCTGACCGCTATGGTCGGCGATGGGATTAATGACGCACCGGCCTTGAAGCAGGCCAACGTCGGCATTGCTATCGGCACGGGAACAGACATTGCCATTGAGGCTTCCGACATTACTCTGGTCAGAGGTAATCTGAACTCAGTTGTCTCAGCCATTCGCCTTTCCCGGGCCACATTCCAGAAAATACGCCAGAACTATTTCTGGGCCTGGTTCTATAACAGCATTGCCATACCGGTGGCTTTCCTTGGCCTGCTGCACCCGATCATCGGTGCGGGGGCGATGGCACTGAGTTCTCTTAACGTTGTCCTTAATTCTCTGCGACTGAGAAGAATTGAACTATAAAATATTTTAGATCACCCTCCCTGTTAGATAGGGAGAGGAAATTCGCTGGCGGCGGTTATTAGATCCGGTTTCTCCGGAATGTTTAACCGCCTTTTTCTTTTGAAATCAGTGGCTGAAAAAAGGTTTATCTGGCAAGGATGTCGTATCTCTTTGAAGAATAAAAAGCGGGAGGATCAACTGATGAAAGTTACTGTAGATGAAGTAACCATTGAAGTTGTAACAG
>JBFYYZ010000209.1:0-3511 GCA_041309745.1 Bacillota bacterium
TCTATGACTGATCTGCTCCAGAATGTTGATATCCTGGTCCGCCTGGGCTTGGGATGTGATCCTCGTTTAACCAATGCGTTCACGATTACTTGATTTAAATCAGCATGATATTGATTAGTTAACTATGGGAATTATGCCAATAGACTCGTGGGCATCTTTTTCGCTATTATTTAGTAACTACAGAAAGAAAATGAGCCGGGGTAGCTCAAAAGATGATTCACAAGGTGAGTTCCCGAATCAGTTCGAGGTTTCAATAATGGTTTAGGGAGTGTGGGTGAATTGATGGATCTTTAGCTTTACAAATCTCGTTAGCGGTTTTTCGGCGTAAGCAATATAAACTAAAAGGAGAGTGAAGTAAGTGATTAACGTAAAAAGACTCTATCTGATGTTGGTATTTATCCTTGCTGTTTTCTTTGTGCTGGCCATTGTAACCCCGGCAGCAGCACAGGCGGCATCCTCTAAAGAAGCGGCGCTCGAAGAATTACGGGCAGCAATCAGGGCAATTCCTGAGTATGCTCTTATTACGGAAGCAGATAGACCCGCAATTGTAAAGGCGCAAACCCTGGCAGAAAAAGCTATGCGTGATTACGGTATAACCGAATATGATATTTGCGTATTATCGGCTAAACTGGGCGCAGCTGTGGGAAAACTCGGGGTAGAAATTGCTTTGCCATCAACCGGAGGTTTAACTGCGCTAGTGCCGTTCGGTTTACTTTCGCTTCTTGCCGGTGTAGCGATCATTGTGCCGCGTAAACGCAAGCAATAGTTAGATAAAGTGCCATGTTATTTAAAGACAGATATTCAAGTGCTTTATGAGAGGAGTCACGGGAACTAGAACGTGACTCTTTTTTCGTTCCCGACTGTAAGATCCCTTATGCTGACAATAACTAGCGCCCTGCAACTCATTGACATGGCAATGTATATCGATCATAATAACCCTAAGTCTCAAATACAATCGGCAAGGAGTTCTGTCTATTGATGGATAATACCGCCATACTGGAAAAGATAGGGCAGTTAAAAAAAGAGCACAATGCTGTGATCCTGGCCCACAACTACCAGATCGAAGAGGTGCAGGATGCTGCCGATTATGTAGGCGACTCCTTTGAGCTGAGCCGCATCGCCGCCGATTCTGATGCCGATTTGATTGTATTCTGCGGGGTGCACTTTATGGCAGAAAGCGCTGCCATTTTATCTCCTGAAAAGACAGTGCTGCTGCCGGACTTAAACGCCGGCTGTCCCCTGGCTGACCTAATTAATGCCGATCAGCTAAGAGATCTGAAGACGCAATATCCCGGGGCCGCTGTTGCTACCTACATCAACACCACGGCAGCAGTGAAAGCGGAAAGCGATATCTGCATTACCTCGGCTAACGCCGTTAAAGTAGTAAACTCCTTATCTGAAGAGACCGTCCTGCTCGTTCCTGACGGCAACCTTGCTCACTTTGTGGCGGAGAGAACCTCCAAAACGATTATCCCCTGGGCTGGTTACTGTAATACCCATCACCGGGTTACGGCAGAAGATGTTTTAACAGCGCGGGAACTTTACCCTGAAGCTGTGATTATTGTCCACCCCGAGTGCCGACCTGAAGTAGTTGCCCTGGCCGATGTTGCCCTTGGTACCGGCGGTATGATCAGCTACTCCAGGGAAACAACGGTTAAAGATATAGTAATTGGCACCGAGATGGGAATGCTCCACCGTCTGAAAAAGGAATGTCCTGATAAGAACTTCATCCTGCTTTCCCCTAAATTAATCTGTCCGAATATGAAATACACCAATCTCGAAAAAGTGCTCAATGCTTTAGAGAAAAGGGAACATGTAATCACAGTTCCGGCAGAGATTCGCGAACGGGCAGTACTGGCCCTTGAAAGAATGCTGGCAGTTAAATAAACTGCGGAGGTTCTTCAACATGGATTGGGCAAGCATCAGTGATCAAAAGATAACAACAGCCACAACCGATTACGTTATTATCGGTTCCGGGGTGGCAGGTATTTTTACGGCCATCCGTCTCGCCGAAAAAGGCCGGGTAACTGTGCTTAGTAAGCAGGACTTGATTGCCGGTAATACCTGGTTTGCCCAGGGTGGGATTGCTGCAGCATTTTCCCCTGAAGATTCACCAACCCTACACTTTGAAGATACCTGGAAAGCGGGTAACTATTTTGGCGATCGAGCCGCGATCAGCGTCCTGGTTGAAGAGGCTCCGGCCCGGATTAACGATCTGCTGGAGCTTGGCGTTTGTTTCGATCGCAGCAATGGTGCCATTGCCCTTGGCCGGGAAGGTGCCCACTCGATGAAGCGCATCCTGCACATTGGTGGAGATGCCACCGGTAAAGAATTGATTGAATCCCTGATCCAGACCGCAAGGAAAGCAGGGATTCACTTTATTGAAGATGCTTTTGCTGAAGAGATTGCCGTTGAAAACGGCCGTTGCCACGGCCTTTTTTACTCTACAAAAGACGGTTTGCACTACATCGCCGCCCGGGCAGTTATCCTCGCTACAGGCGGTTGCGGTCAGCTTTACCAGTTTACCACCAACGCTCCGGCTGTTACCGGTGATGGGCTGGTTATGGCCTATAAAGCCGGGGCGGTATTACGCGATCTTGAGTTTTTCCAGTTCCACCCCACCGTATTTCTGCCACCGGAAGGACAGCCTTTCCTCATTTCAGAAGCGGTGCGCGGCGAGGGTGCTTACCTGGTCAACGCTAAAGGCGAGCGTTTCATGCTGAACAAACATGAACGGGCGGAGCTTGGCCCGCGCGACGTAGTTTCAAGGGCTATTGTGGAAGAACAGCGAAGAACCAAAGACTTTGTTTATCTTGATCTCAGGCATCTGGGATCCGATTTTATCCCTGAGCGCTTTCCAACTATTTATCGCCGCTGCCTGGAGTGGAAATTAGATATCACCAGGGATCTGATCCCGGTTACCCCTGCCGCCCATTATTTAATCGGCGGCATTGAGGTGGATCGTGACGGCCACTCGGCGGTTCAAAATCTTTACGCTGTAGGTGAAGTGGCTTCGACCGGCGTACATGGAGCTAATCGACTGGCCAGCAACTCCCTGCTTGAAGGGTTGGTCTTCGGACATCGGGTGGCGGTGGCAGCAGCGAAGAATACTGATTCTGTCAGAGAAGAGCTGCCGCAGGAACTGCCGAAATCCTTTAGCAGCAAGCCAGATCGTGAAGCAGAAGAAGAATGCGCTGCCCTGCGCCGGGAACTGACCTGGATGATGTGGCACAAGGTGGGCCTGATTCGCACCGAAGAAAGCATGCTGGAGATGAATCAGCAGCTGGAAAAATGGCTTCCTCTTACCCGCTACCGCTACAGTAGGCCGGAGCTGAATGAAACTGCCAATATGCTATTGGCAGCGATGATGATGACCGAGGCGGCGCTGCTGAGACGGGAGAGCAGGGGCAGCCACTACCGTTCAGACTATACGGAAAGCAATGAAATCCTGGCCGGGAAGCAGGTTACTTTTCGAATTGTTGAAGGCGCCGGCGAAGAAAACCACCTACCC
>JBFYYZ010000210.1:0-3578 GCA_041309745.1 Bacillota bacterium
CGCCCCGCCAGCCTATAATGTTTATCACTAAATCTTTTCCCGGGAAATAATGTGGGTGGCAAAAGGTTGTAAAGTGGCTTTAGACCGCTGCCACCACTGGGCATATCCTGCCAGACGATCAGCCCCAGTCGGTCACAGTGATAATACCAACGGTCCATCTCAATCTTTAAGTGCTTTCGAATCATATTAAAACCGTAACCTTTGGTCAGCTCCAAATCATAGAGCAGCGCTTCTTCGCTAGGTGCTGTGTATAAGCCGTCGGGCCAGTAGCCCTGGTCAAGCGGTCCGTGCTGAAAAAGCGGCTCGTTGTTAAGCAAGAGCCGCTTATAGCCTTTACTATCGTTAGCAATACTGAATTTGCACATGCCGAAATAACTTTCCACTTCATCAGTTTTACCACTGGAAGAAAGCTGCAATTTTAAATTATAAAGAAAGGGGGTTTCCGGACTCCAGACTTCATGGTTTTCTATTTTCAGTGTTAACTTTTCACCTGGCCTCGTGGTAGCAGCAGCAACTTCACGATCAACAGCATAAGCCAGGGCTTCAATTTCAGCTTGCTCAGCTGCCGGGCCGTCCAGATCCACCATTACCTGCAGCAGCTGCCGGTCAATATCGGGCAGTAATTTAAAACCCCTGATATAGGTAGCAGGAACCGGCTCGAGCCAAACGGTCTGCCAGATACCAGAAACAGCGCTGTAGAAAATAAAGTCGGGTTTTAAAGATTGCTTGCCGCGCTGCTGGCCCTCGCTGCCCGTTGAATCCCATACCGCAACGATCAGTTCATTGACTCCATCCTGCAAGAAATCTGTTAGTTCAGTCGAAAAAGGGCAGTATCCTCCCCTGTGTTCTCCGGCAAAATGGCCGTTTACCCAGATCCGGGCCTGCCAATCAACCGCACCAAAATGGAGCAGGATTCTCTCGCCGCTCCAGGCGGAAGGAAGCTCAAAACTGCGACGGTACCATAATTCCTGTTTCGGCAGCAGTGCCCTGCCTACCCCGGAGAGAGCTGACTCCACCGGGAAAGGTACCAGGATCTTGCCATCGTAACTTTTTGGAAAAGTTTCGCCGAGCGGCCTGATTGCGTAATCCCAGAGGCCGTTTAAATTTAACCAAAGGCTGCGCACCAGCTGCGGCCTTGGATACTGAGGCCACACCCTTTCCGGGTTAACTTTTTCAGCCCATCTGGTCCGCATACCACCGGCGTTAATCTGCCACGAATTCTCCAATTAATACCTCACCACTTGTTTATCCTTAGCTGTAAAGCACTTCGATTTCTGAGGCGTAACGATCAAGTACTTCCCGTCGCTTAAGCTTAAGGGTCTGGGTCAGCATGCGGTTGTCAACCGTAAAATCTTCGCTAATTAAATGATACTTCTCCGGGATTTCATAGTTGCCAAAATTTTTACTTAAGTGTTCCTGGATCTCTTCGATCAGCATCTCCCTAAAATCGGGATTGGCAAGCAGAGCATCGGGCTCGGTCGCTAGACCCTCCTTTTTCGCCCATCTGGCGGCAACTTCAAAATCGGGCAGCACCAGGCACACATTGTATGGTCTGCCGTCCCCGTAAATCATGGCATTAGCTACGTTTGGCAACAACTTGATCTCCTCTTCAATCGCCGCCGGAAAGACATACTTGCCGTTATTAAGCTTGTACTGCTCTTTGATCCGCCCGGTGATCCATAAAAAGCCGTCTTCATCAAGGCGACCCCGGTCTCCGGTGCGAAAACCGCCGTCAGCAGTCATTACTGCCGCTGTTTCCTGCGGTTTATTGTGGTAACCTTTCATCACATTGGGCCCGTAAACAATAATCTCACCATCGTCAGCCCCCTCCTCGGATACTGACTTGTCGATAACCACCCTTTGACCGGGTATTACCTGGCCGACACTGCCTATTTTCCAGGCCGTGGGGCTGTTCATGGTGATACCGGGAGCGGTTTCGGTTAACCCGTAGCAATCGTAGATCGAAATGCCGATGTCGAAGAAAAATTCGGCGATCTCCTTGTTCATAGCAGCGCTGCCGGTCATTGCCCCGGCGATGCGCCCGCCTACAACCGCCCGGATTTTTGAAAAGACCAGTTTGTCGAGCAGGGCCAGTTTTATGTTCAGCAATAAACTGCTTTTACCGACGACGGCCAGTTCCCGTTTTTCCCTGGCTGCGGCACAGGCGGCATCAAAGAGCTTTTTCTTAAGCCCGCCTTCATCGCTCATCCGCAGCTGAATGGTGTCGTAAACCTTATTGAAAACCCTGGGTACCGATACCAGGAAGTGCGGTCTGACCAGGCGCATATCTTCGGCCAACGTGCTAACTTCACGCATAAACCCAAGCGTACCACCAAAATGAATCCAGGAGGTCAACTCAGCAGTAATGGCATAGGAGTGAGCCCAGGGCAACATCGAAATCCCAACCTGCCCTTGTTGGAGCTCGGGGAAAAGTCGGCAACCGGTCAGGGCATTGTAGGTAATATTACCGTGACTAAGCAAAACACCTTTCGGATCAGCCGTAGTGCCTGAAGTATAAATTAAAACCGCAATATCATCGTGGTGAGGAATCAGAGGCGGTGCGGGTTTTTCTGCACCCAGTTTCTCCAGGGCAGCCAGGCTGTTTTCCCGATCAGAGTCAATTACGTAGATTTTTTCAAGCGTTGGGATATCCGCAGGAAAGTCTTTAACTTTTTCGTAGATCTCCGGTTTAGAGACGATCAGAAACTTTAAACCGCTATCCCTGATGATATATTTCCAGATTTTCTCCAGTTCTTTTTCATACATCGGCACATAGCTGGCGTTGCGTCCAAAGGTAGCAAAAGCCAGCACAGCCCATTCGGGACGGTTATTGGCAATAATCCCCACGGCATCGCCTTTGCCAATCCCGAGAGCAGCCAATCCTCCCCGGGCATTGTCAATTCTGGCTCCGATTTCAGCGTAAGTAATCGGATCAAGCCCACCCTGGCCGTCATGCATTAAGAGCAGTGGCACATCGCCAAACTTCTTTTCACTTTCAATCCACCACTCCACCAAATTGTCTGGCTTTTCATAAGTCCACATAAAATCATCTCCTGTTTGCTTAATAGAAAACGGGAAAACACTTACTGCAAGTAGCAACTAGGGCAAAATATTAGCACTATTGACTCAATTAGCTAACATTCGCGCTGCTACTCTATTTTCCTGCCTTGAGTAGCAAGTTGTTGATTTTACTATTCTGCGCGGGCAACCTGGTGGCGGAGAACAGTTTTTAATTTTTCCTGTGCAGTTTTGCGGGGGTCGGAAAGATAGATCTCGTGATGCTTACGCTCGCTGCCGGTCTCATCGATCAGCTTATTTTCAGCCATAAAGTCCCTCATCAGTTCCAAAGAGCGTGGCTCGTCGGCGTAAGGGCCGATATGCATGATCTGCACGCAAAGACCTTCTGTGAAAGATGCAAATCGAGCCCGGGTCAGGTCTAACTCCGGCTTTTTGCGCCCGCATTCCTCCACTGCCCAGTCGAAAACAGTTGGGGTAACAAATTCAGGTTGGCGAATCATTGAGGACCAAAGCCAGTTTTCGCGCTGATCGAACGAAAAGGCACCTCCGGAAACCCACCA
>JBFYYZ010000211.1:0-2749 GCA_041309745.1 Bacillota bacterium
GCCCGGTTTGGATCAATAACCCGGTAATAAACAACGGCGTTTACACTGGTTGTAACGTTATCACGGGTGATCACTTCCTGGGTCGGCACGTCAAGGGTGATAATTCTCAGTGAAATGCGAACGAATCGATCAACGACCGGGATCATAAATACCAGTCCGGGACCCTTTTGGCCAATCAGGCGGCCAAGGCGAAAGACAACCAGGCGCTCATACTCCCGCACTACTTTTAAAGCCGATGCCACGAAGAAAAACAGGATCAGGATAATGGGAATCAATAAACCACTGCTAAAAAGAAGATCTAACATTTTATTTACCTCCCTTTTTTTTGTTTAAACTTCAAGCAACTTAATCTTTTTCCAAAACGGTTTTACGGTCAGCTTTAAGTGGTTTGACCCAGAGGATCATATTTTCAGAGCCGACAACTTCAACTTCCGTTCCGGTTGCTATTTCTGTTTCGTCAACGCTTTTAGCCTTCCAGAGTTCCCCCCTGGACTTAATCATCCCTTCCGGTTTCAGGTCGCTTACGGTTACTCCTTTTGGTGGCAGGTTAAAATAGTCACTGCCATCACTGAAGTGTCGCCGGCTGTCAATGATGCGCTGGACAACAAAGATCATAATGATTAACAGCCCGATTACGGTTCCGACAACAGTGATCACGAAAGTAGTGTACCATTCTCTCGCCATTAAAGGTTCCATCGGTAATAAAATTGCTCCGGCAACCATAGAAAGTGAGCCTCCTATACCAAGTATGCCAAAACCGGCTGTAAACAGCTCGGCAATGATCAAACCCAAACCGACCAGCAACAAAACAATTCCGGTTGTATTGGTATCAAAAAGACCGATGCCGTAGATACCTAAAATAACCAGGATCAAACCGCTGACTTCAGGCACAATCGTCCCTGGCGCATTTAACCCAAAGTAGATGCCTAAAAAGCCGATAATTAATAACATAAAGGCTATTTGTGGGTCGCTTAGCCAGTTTTGCAGGCGTTCCCTTAAGTTCATATCGTCCCTTAATATTGGTGCCCCGGCTGTTTCAAAACTGTAGGTGCTACCCTGTTTTTCAATCTCTATGCCGTCAACAGTTTCGAGCAGCTCCTGCAAATCGGCCGCGATGTAATCGATGACACCTAACTCCAGCGCTTCGCGGGCATCGATGGTCAGGTTTTCTGTGACAAATCTTTCCGCAACCGATTCCGGACGTCCTTTTTCGCGGGCAATGCTGCGCAGGTGTCCGGCATAAAAGTTGATTGTTTTCTGATCAGCTGATTCAGCCCCTTCGGGTGAAAAAGAAATCGGTTGTGCTGCTCCAACAGTTGTGCCCGGCGCCATCAACGCTAAATCAGCAGAAATTAAAATAAAAGCTCCGGCCGAACCGGCAATCGCCCCCGATGGCGCAACTAAAACGGCAACGGGCATTTTAGCGTTCAGAAAGAGCTGATTGATTTGTAGTGTTGCGTCAACCAACCCACCCGGTGTATTCATGATCAGAACAAAGAGCTGAGCATCTTCGGTTTGAGCTATCTCAACCTGACGCTGTAAATAGTTATTCAGACCAGCAGTAACAGCGCCGTTTAGTTCTACAACGTAAACCGGTTTTTGAGCAGCCGACACTGAGGTTGCGGAGCAGCGATTGTCAGGATGACAGTGATTAACAGGACTATGAAGATGTATAGGTTAAATGTTTTATTTATCTTCATTTCTTCGCCTCATTTGCAGGTTTCTTACTCTATAATTATACTGTAATTAAGAGACATTTTCAAATATTAGAATAATCTACCACGTTATGCTAAACAGCTTCCTCTTATCTTATGTTGACCTTGACAACCTGCTGTTTTATAATATAACTAACTTAGTTATAATTTAGCGGGGACCGATTAATGATTACAAAAAAAGCTGAATACGCAGTTATTATTCTGACAGAACTGGCAACGTATCCACCAGGAACAACAATCACCAGTAAGGAGATCGCCACCCGGCGCTCAATACCGGTTAACCTGGTAGTTCAGTTATTGGCGGTGTTAAAAGAAGCAGGATGGACAGAAGGCACACGCGGACCTGCCGGCGGGATCAGACTGATCACTGATCCGGAAAACATAAATTTACGGGCAGTTATTGAAGCGGTTGACGGGCCGATCGGCATTACCCGCTGCCTTTTTAGCAGTAAACCCTGCCGTGACCAAAAACACTGTCCACTGAGAGGTATCTGGTCTCGAGCACAACAGGAAATGCTTAAAGTGCTTGAAGAGGCGACCATAAAAGAACTGGTTGAAGCGGCCGCCCTCGAATGCTAAAATAGCCGCTTAATTGCCGTTGCATTATAAAGCCGCCATCTGCTCCTTAATGGTACCATCCACCCCGACTATTATCTCTTCGAGCGGAGTGGAAACTCCGGCTTCTGCCAGAGCCGATTTAACCAGCTTAGAAATACCGAAACAGCAACCGACCTCCATGTGAACCAGGGTAATGCTTTTCAGGTTATTAATTTTAAAGATCTGAACCAGCTTCTGATGATAGGTCTCTACATCATCTAATTTAGGACAACCAATAATCAGCGATCTGCCGGCTAAAAATTTCCGGTGAAAATCAGCATAAGCGAAGGGAACGCAATCTGCGGCGATCAGCAGATCTGCTCCCTGCAAAAACCTTGATTGCGTATTAACAAGATGAAGTTGCACCGGCCAGTGACTGAGCTCTGCCTCCGGTTCAAAAGAAGTTGCTGCTACATCAAGTTCTTCCCTGACCTAGG
>JBFYYZ010000212.1:0-5225 GCA_041309745.1 Bacillota bacterium
AGGATTTCGGCTGTCTTTGTACTACCATACATTCTGAAACAGCGGGCAATCAGCTCCGCCAGAAAATCTTTCTTGATCGCTTTGTAGCGGGGTCGCGACTCGAGAAGTTTTTGCGGGTCGAGATTTTTAAGCGGAATGAAGCTCTCCTCCGGCAGTGAGTTGGTAAAATCGGCATTATTCATATATGGAAAATCTTTTGGAAATACTTCATTAAAGATCACCTTGCCGACGGTTGTCAGCAGATATTTCTTACGGCGCACAAAATCGCGCCCTTTAAAACCTGAAGCCCGGATCAGAATCCGTGCATGCAGGTCAAGATAGCCAAGTTCGTAAGCAGTGATTGCCTCTTCCGGATCGGGAAACACCTTGCTCTCTCCTATAACACCGTCTTTTTCCAGGGTTAGGTAGTAACAGCCGAGCACCATGTCCTGGGTTGGGGTAGTTACCGGACGTCCGTCTTTCGGGTTAAGAATATTATGTGCTGACAACATTAACAAGCGTGACTCGGCCTGAGCTTCAGCCGATAGAGGCACGTGAACAGCCATCTGGTCGCCGTCGAAATCGGCATTGTAAGCGGCGCAAACCAAGGGGTGAATCTGGATCGCCCGTCCCTCAACCAGTACCGGTTCAAAGGCCTGAATACCAAGGCGGTGCAGAGTCGGTGCGCGATTAAGCAGCACGGGATGATCTTTGATCACTTCTTCCAGGACATCCCAGACTTCGGGGCGGACCTTTTCGACCATGCGTTTGGCGCTTTTAATGTTATGCGCCATCCCTTCCTGCACCAGGCGCTTCATAACAAAAGGTTTGAAGAGCTCTAAGGCCATCTCTTTCGGCAGCCCGCACTGATACAGTTTAAGTTCGGGACCGACCACAATTACCGAACGGCCCGAATAGTCAACCCTTTTGCCAAGCAGGTTCTGACGGAAACGTCCCTGCTTACCTTTGAGCATGTCACTCAGAGATTTAAGCGGGCGATTTCCGGGTCCGGTTACCGGGCGGCCGCGGCGGCCGTTGTCGATCAGCGCATCCACAGCTTCCTGTAGCATCCGCTTTTCGTTGCGGACAATAATATCGGGAGCGCCGAGATCGAGCAACCGCTTCAATCGGTTGTTGCGGTTGATCACCCGGCGGTAGAGATCGTTTAAGTCGGAGGTGGCAAAGCGTCCACCGTCAAGCTGCACCATGGGGCGCAGATCGGGGGGGATAACCGGGATGGCGTCGAGAATCATCCAGGAGGGGTTGTTGCCCGACTGGCGAAAGGCTTCGACCACCTCCAGGCGACGGGTTGCCCGGATCTTTTTCTGGCCGCTGGAGCTAAGCAGCTCCTCACGCAGTTCCTCGGCAATCTCATCTAAATCGAGGCTGGCAAGCAGCTTTTTAACCGCTTCTGCCCCCATCTCGGCTTTAAAACCCTTGCCGCCTTTGAAAAGCGCCTGGTATTTATCAAAATATTCTCGGTACTCTACTTCCGTTAACAGCTGTTTTTTGCTTAAATAGGTATCACCGGGGTCGATGACCACATAAGCAGCAAAGTAGAGAATCTTCTCCAGGGCACGGGGCGACATGTCGAGCAGCAGTCCCATTCGACTGGGGATCCCCTTAAAATACCAGATATGCGAAACCGGAGCAGCCAGTTCAATATGACCCATCCGTTCACGGCGTACCTTGGCCCGGGTGACCTCAACCCCACAGCGATCGCAGACGATACCGCGGTAACGGACCCGTTTGTATTTGCCGCAGTGGCATTCCCAGTCTTTCTGCGGTCCGAATATCTTCTCACAAAAAAGACCTTCTCGTTCAGGTTTCAGGGTCCGGTAGTTAATCGTCTCAGGCTTTTTTACTTCGCCGCGCGACCAGGCCCTGATCTTCTCCGATGATGCCAACCCAATTTTTAATGCATCAAAATTATTTACATCCAACAACAAGATCTCTCCTTTCGCCAGGGGTTAGCCTGCGCTACTAGTAGATGTTTTCTTCTTCTTCCAGATCGCCCAAGTCTTCGTACTCTTCTTCCCGCACTTTTTTTGATTTCTTCTTTTTCGCTGAACGCTTCGGCTTCAGCTCGAGCTCCTCTTCATCTTCATCAATAGCCTTTTCTTCTTCTTCTTCTTCGAGCTCATCCAAAGAAACCTCTTCAACTTGGGCTTCCTCTTTTTCTTCGTCAATAATCACAGCTACAGTGCCGGCAAGAAGATCTTCGCCTTCGACTTCGTCTTCTTCATTATCTTCTTCCGCTGACGGATTATCCGCATTTTCTTTTACGGCTTCAGCATCAATCGCCTCATGTTCATCTTCGGCATCATCATCTTCTTCGAGGCACTCTTCATCGTCAGTTTCATCTTCCGCAGCGATCTTTTCACTTTTTTCTTCACGGCGGTAAACAAAGCGATCGATATCATCCTCGTCCGATTCCATCCCCTCAATGTTAACATCAAGGCGGCGGTAGTCGGAATCGTCGTCGCCTTCTTTGATCTCAACCTCACCTGTCTCGTCGCTCAACACCCGCACATCAAGACAAAGACTCTGCAGCTCTTTGACCAGAACTTTAAACGACTCGGGCACTCCGGGCTCGGGGATATTTTCTCCCTTGACGATGGCCTCATAAGTTTTGACCCGACCAACAACGTCATCGGATTTAACAGTGAGGATCTCCTGCAGGGTGTAAGCGGCGCCATAGGCCTCCAGGGCCCAGACTTCCATCTCCCCGAAACGCTGACCACCAAACTGGGCCTTACCGCCAAGGGGCTGCTGAGTAACAAGCGAGTAGGGGCCGGTGGAACGAGCGTGAATTTTATCGTCAACCAGGTGCGCCAGTTTAAGCATGTAAGCGTAGCCCACAGTAATAATTTCGTCAAAAGACTCGCCGGTACGACCATCATAGAGCACAGTTTTACCATTTGCCGGCAGCCTGGCTTCTTTCAGGCACGCAAAGACATCTTCTTCCCTGGCCCCATCAAAAACGGGAGAAGCAATCTCGATTCCTAAAGTTCTGGCTGCCCAGCCCAGGTGAGTTTCCAGCACCTGGCCGATGTTCATCCGCGAGGGAACCCCGAGCGGATTTAGCACAATCTCAAGGGGAGTGCCGTCAGGCATGAATGGCATATCTTCTTCCGGCAGGATTCGGGCGATTACACCCTTGTTGCCATGCCGGCCTGCCATTTTATCGCCTTCAGAAATCTTGCGCTTCTGGGCCACGTAGACCCTGACTAACTGATTAACCCCGGGTGATAGCTCATCGCCATCTTCGCGGTTAAAAACTTTAACATCCACGACAATACCCGATTCGCCGTGGGGAATGCGCAGCGAAGTATCACGCACCTCGCGGGCTTTTTCACCAAAAATAGCCCTTAGCAGGCGTTCCTCGGCTGTCAACTCGGTTTCACCTTTCGGGGTAACCTTGCCGACCAGGATATCACCGGCTCTGACCTCGGCACCAATGCGGATAATACCACGGCCGTCTAAGTCCTTTAAGGCTTCCTCACCAACGTTCGGGATGTCACGGGTAATCTCTTCCGGCCCCAGTTTGGTATCGCGGGCTTCTGATTCATACTCTTCAATGTGGATCGAAGTAAAAATATCCTCTTTAACCAGCTTCTCACTGATCAGGATGGCGTCCTCGTAGTTGTAACCCTCCCAGGGAAGAAAGGCCACCAGCACGTTGCGGCCCAGGGCCAGCTCGCCTAAACTGGTACAGGAACCATCAGCAATGACCTGATCGGCCTTTACCTGCTGGCCATGCTGGACGATCGGATGCTGGTTAACACAGGTACCCTGGTTGGAACGCTTGAATTTCTGTAAATAGTAAATATCAAGACCTTTGTTCTGACCGTACTGCTGGTTATCTGCCTCAAAGCGTTCCCGGGTGCGGCCGTTTATAATATAATTCAGACCCTCTTCTTCATCACTTCGACGGACAACAATTTCGCTGCTCGTTACCCGGATTACTTCGCCGTCATTTAAGCAAATAGCAACGGCGCCTGAATCGACGGCAGCCTTCTGCTCCAGACCGGTACCGACCAACGGCGCCTCGGTTTTCAGCAAGGGCACCGCCTGGCGCTGCATGTTGGCACCCATCAGGGCCCGGTTGGCGTCATCGTTTTCAAGGAAAGGGATGAGCGCAGTGGCCACACTGACCAGCTGTTTAGGCGACACATCCATAAAATCAACCTCATTCGGGTGACGCATAACCGTATCGTAGTAATAGCGGCAGGTAACACGGTTGCCGGTAAAGTAACCTTTTTCATCTAAGAGAGCGTTGGCCTGGGCAATTACAAAACGATCTTCGTCATCGGCCGTCAGGTAAACGATCTCGGAAGTAACCCGGCCTTCTTTTTTATCTACCCGTCGGTAGGGGGTTTCCATAAAACCGTATTCGTTAATGCGGGCATAGGTGCCCAGGGAGCCAATCAGGCCGATATTCGGGCCTTCAGGGGTCTCAATCGGGCAGACCCGGCCGTAGTGGGAGTGGTGCACATCGCGCACTTCAGTGCCGGCCCGCTCACGGCTTAACCCACCGGGGCCAAGAGCGCTGATCCTTCTTTTATGGGTCAACTCGGCCAGCGGGTTGGTCTGATCCATAAACTGTGACAGCTGGCTGCTGCCGAAAAATTCCTTGATCGAAGCAATTACCGGACGGATGTTGATTAAAGCCTGGGGGGTGATCGCCTCCACATCCTGGATGGTCATCCGTTCCCGTACTACTCTTTCCATACGGGAAAGCCCGATCCGGAACTGGTTTTGCAGCAGCTCACCAACGCTGCGTAAGCGGCGGTTACCCAAGTGGTCAATGTCATCGACAAAACCGATGCCGTCGAGCAGGTTTAAAATATAGCTGACGGCAGCCACGATATCTTCTTTCGCCAGGTGCTTGGTCTCTATCGCAATGATACCGTTGCCAATCACCAGGTGCGGATTGTCACGGTGCAAGATCATCGCCCGGGTAATCCGGTGCTCATCGATAACACGGGCAGTCTGTTCATCAACCACGGTGCCGGCCGGATAAAGGACTTTGCCGCTGACGGGATCTTTAAGGTCCGCGGCCAGTTCATATCCGTAGAGCCGGTTGGTCATTGAGAGCTTTTTATTGGCCTTGAAACGGCCGACATGGGCAAAATCGTAACGTTTGCCATCAAAAAACAGCGATTCAAATAGGTTGCGGGCGTTGTCTACATTTAAAGGTTCACCGGGGCGCAGACGCTTGTAGACTTCCAGGAGGGCGCTTT
>JBFYYZ010000213.1:0-5495 GCA_041309745.1 Bacillota bacterium
CCCTACATTGGGCAGCCACTGGAGAAGATTTTATCCCGCCTCAGGCTATTGCGTATCTCTTGATTGGAGTTGATCTTCCCTGGGTAAAATAGTAGTGATCGGACTCGGGCCGGGTAGTCCCCGGCACCTGACGGTCGAAGCGCGAAGTTACCTAACCGCAGATAATCCTCTTTTCCTGCGAACCCTGAAACACCCCGTAGCCCGCTATGTCGCTGCGCAGCGAAAACAAGCCCGATCCTTTGATTACCTATATGATCAGGGGAGCAGTTTTGAAGAGGTTTACCATGCCATCTCCCGTATCCTTTTAAAGCAAAGTCAGCAGCACGATCTGATCTGCTATGCTGTTCCCGGGCATCCCAACGTTGGTGAAGCAACAGTAGAAAGGTTGAAGCGGATCGCTCCCCGTTTAGGAGTTCAGATCGAGCTAATTGCCGGTCTCTCCTTTTTAGAGCCGCTGCTCAGTCAGTTGCAGCTTGACCTGCTTGAAGGTGTGACAGTGCTGGATGCTCTGATGATTGAAAAGCTGAAGGAGCCGGTCCGCAACCATTTGGTTCTGGCTCAGGTTTACAATAAGACAATTGCTTCCCGGGTTAAGCTGAAGCTGCTTGAGCTTTACCCTGATGATTATCCCGTTCTGATTGTAAACGCCGCGGGAATGACCCGGGCTGGAACTCAGAAAACAGCGCTGCGAGCTTTAGACCACCATGCTGTATTTGATCACTATACAACCCTGTATTTATCTCCTTTTAAAGGAGGAAGCATCGGGGAACTGATTGAGATCATGAACCGACTGAGGGCGGCTGATGGCTGCCCCTGGGATCGAAAGCAGGATCATTTAAGCCTCAGACAGTATTTGATCGAAGAAGCCTATGAAGTTGTGGCTGCAATCGACAGAGGAGACGATCGGGAAATAATTGATGAACTTGGCGATCTCCTGCTCCAGGTAATCTTCCACAGTCAGATTGGCCGTGAAGAAAACCGCTTTGATTTTAATGACGTGGTAGCGGCTATTAGCCAAAAGCTGATCCGCAGGCATCCCCATGTTTTTGGTAGCCGCAACGCCGTTGACGCTGACGCGGTTAAGGTGCTGTGGGAAGAGATAAAATCAGCTGAGCGTAATGAGAAGCAGAATAGCTTTTCCCTTGAAGTTGATGAAGCGCTGCCGGCCTTGCTCAGGGCCTACAAACTTCAGAAAAAGGCCGCAAAAGTTGGCTTTGACTGGCCGACGATTGATGGTCCACTGGAGAAAGCCAGAGAAGAGCTGTCTGAGCTCGAGGAAGCCTGCAAAAGTGGCGAACAGGAAGCAATTGAAGAAGAACTCGGTGATTATCTCTTCACGCTGGTCAACCTGGCCCGTTTTTTAAAAGTTAACCCGGAGCTGGCTTTAGGCCGGACAACGGGCAAATTTATCTCCCGCTTCAGGTATATAGTGGAACAAGTGGAAAATAGCGGGAAATTATTTAGCGATTTTACCCTTGATCAGCTGGATAATTGGTGGAATGAGGCAAAAAAATCAGGAAAATAGGCAAAAAAAGAAGGAGTCCGAAAAAAGACGTCGAATAGTGCATATAGTGCAAGTATCTATCTCGAATTAAGGAGGGCTTAGCAAGTGAATAAAACGCAGTTGGTTGATTTGGTTGCAGAGAAAGGCGGATTATCGAAAAAGACCAGCAAGAAAGCGGTAGAGTCAGTTTTGGAGGGTATTGCAGGCAGCCTGGGTAAAGGTGAGAAGGTTCAGTTAGTTGGTTTTGGTACTTTTGAAGTACGTCACCGTAAAGCACGCGAAGGACGTAACCCGGCAACAGGAGAGAAAATCAAAATTAAAGCCCTTAAAGTCCCGGCCTTCAAGCCCGGTAAAGCTCTAAAAGATAAAGTTAAGTAATTAGCAAGAGACAGGATGTCTAGATGATTCGTTTCTGATTTTTAAGGAAAGTCCCCTTCCTAAAGGGGACTTTCCTTTCCCACGAGGTTTACGGAGCCTAGTTTGGAGATGATCGCAGGATGCCTGCAAGGCAAAATAAACGCAACCCCGTTTCAAGATTTCCCGTCCGGCATAGGGAAAACCGCTACAGTATGTACAGGCTGCTTGTGATCGTGCTGAGTTTTATTGTTTTTGGTTTGCTGCTTATCATCGGGGCTCAGTATTTAAGGCAACGGGAGGCCGGTCAGGCTCTTGACGAGATGGAAAAGAAAATCAGCGAAATGCGCGAGCAGCAGGCGATCCTGGAAGAGGAGATCCTCAAGCTTCAGGATCTGGACTATATCGAAGTGCTGGCTCGTGAGCGTCTCGGACTGGTCAGGCCGGACGAGGTCATCTTTCAGTTTGAGGATTGACAATAATGCAATAGAAGTTATAATAGCCTTAGTCTGCTTCAATTCCAAGCAAGGAGGGGTTTTTTTATCAAGAAAGATCTGGCAATCGGCAGTATTATGGAAGGGGTGATTACGGGAATCACGAAATTCGGAGCCTTCGTTGAACTGCCCGGTGGGGTCACCGGTCTGGTTCACATTTCGGAAGTTGCTGACGAATACGTGAAGGACATCAACGAGTTCTTTAAAAAATCGGATCAGGTTAAGGTCAAGGTTTTAAATGTCGAAAATAACGGTAAAATAGGACTCTCGATCCGGCAGGCGGTTGAAGGTTACAAAACGAAAAAAAGTAGTGGACGCAGCAGGCCTGCTCCGGTCAATAAAGCCTCGTTTGAAGATAAAATGAACCGTTTTCTTAAGGAAAGTGATGAACGGCTCCTTGATTTGAAAAAAAATACTGAATCAAAAAGAGGCGGTCGCGGTCCCTTCAAGGAAGCTTTTTAAGCACCCTTACTTAAGGATAACTTTTAGAAAGGCACTCTGGTTCAGGGTGTTTTTTTATCTTTGCCCGGAGCCGGAATTTACAGGCGGATGCTTTTTGAACGTTTCAAAGAATATGTAGAAAAAAAAGAGCTGGTCTTCAGAGGCGAGACGATTGTCCTGGCTGTCTCCGGCGGACCGGACTCGCTTTGCCTGCTTCACCTCTTCAATCGTCTGGCCTCAGCATACAGTTTAAAGTTAGTAGTAGCTCACTTGAACCATGGCCTGCGTCGGGAAGCAGCTCTTGAAGAAGCAGGTGTAGCTGCACTTGCCGATCGCATGAACCTGCCTTTTATGGCCAAGAGGATTAACATCAGCAGTTACAAAAAAAAGTTTGGTTTATCGGAAGAGGCGGCGGGCCGCAGAGCACGCTACCGGTTCCTGCTCCAAGTGGCTCGTAACTTTCAGGCTGAAGCGATTGCGCTCGGACATCACCGCGATGACCAGGCAGAAACAGTTCTGTTAAACTTGCTCAGAGGCAGTGGAATTGACGGTCTTGCCGGGATGTTTCCGTTGCGATGCATTAACGGGGTGAAGCTGATCAGACCGCTGCTTGATTTCAAACGCGCTGAAATCGAAGCCTACTGCCTTGAACATGGCCTGGAGCCTTATACGGACAGTAGCAATCTGGAAACAGATTATACCCGCAACAAAATTCGTCTGGAACTGATTCCCCACCTTGAAGAGCGCTATAATCCCAAGATTCGCGAAGCTTTGGCCGGCCTGGCAGAGCTTGCTGCCGAAGACCGCCTTTATTTTGAGCATCAGACCCGGAAAA
Source organism: Bacillota bacterium (assembly GCA_041309745.1). Taxonomy (GTDB): domain Bacteria; phylum Bacillota; class Dethiobacteria; order DTU022; family DTU022; genus UBA993. The sequence goes on from JBFYYZ010000213.1 coordinate 3,629, forward strand.
ATGCTGGCAGGTTAGCTGAGTACAGAGGAAATTATATTTTTCTTGGCTTATCATCATTAAATGCTTTGCCGCGTGCGATCAGCAGCAGAGTATTACGCCTACTGTTGCGCCGTTACCGGACCGGGCAGGAGCTGGGTAGAGTGCATCTGAACCAGATGTTAAAGCTAGTCGGGGAGGGTAAAACCGGAGCCCGCCTTAACCTGCCCGGCGGGTTGAGAGCATACAGGGCAAAAGACGATCTCATTTTGGCCCGGAAAGATGATCTGAAGCCGGAAAAGATCGGAGAACAGGATCTGGTTATTCCCGGTATAACTGCGCTGCCCGGGGGAAAAGCGATGAGCGCTTGTCTAGCCCGGAAAGATGATCTGGACTGGCCGCCTCAGCGCAGCAGCGCTTATCTGGACTTTGATTCTATTCCAACTGGAAGGATTATGATCCGTTCCCGGAAGCCCGGTGATCGGTTCCATCCCCAGGGGGCATCCGGCAGTAAAAAGCTGAAATGTTTTCTGATTGACCAGAAGGTAGATCAAATTTTTCGTGACACTTTACCACTGGTAACAGTCGGCAGTAAAATTGTCTGGGTTGCCGGGTTAAGAATTGCCCATCCCTACAGGGTGACGAACAAAACGGTTAAGGTCCTCTGTCTTGAATACCTTGATTAATCCGCTTGGAGCAGTATGATTACTAAAGGGAATAAGAAATAATAACAGAGAAGGTGGTATTTATGGCTGTAGAAAAAATGGAAGTGATGCTTACCGCCAAGCAGATCGAAGAGCGCATTAAGGAGTTGGCTGAAAAAATATCAGAAGATTACAGGGGTAGTAAGATCCTTGTCATCGGGGTCTTAAAAGGAGCAGTGATCTTTTTAAGCGATTTGGTTCGTCATCTGACGATTCCGGTAGAGATCGATTTTATGGCTGTTTCAAGTTATGGCGCCGACACGAACTCCTCCGGAGTAGTTCAGATCTTAAAAGATCTTGAGCAGAGTATCAAGGATAAGGAAGTGCTGATCGTTGAAGATATTATCGATACCGGATTGACCCTTGCCTACCTTTATGAATACCTGCTCAGACGTGGCCCGAAATCACTGAAAGTGGTCACCCTGCTGGATAAGCCTGATCGACGTCAGGTTTCCTTTAACCCCGATTACTGCGGCTTTAAGATACCTGATCGCTTTGTAATCGGCTACGGGCTGGACTTTAATGAAAACTACCGCCACTTGGCCGACCTGCGTGTTCTAGAACCATGATGACAGGAAATTAACTCGAGATAATTTAATACAAAAGTTTTACGATAGTGCCTTATTATATTCATTCCGACAAGCGCTCTTCTGGCAGATTGACTAAAACCCAAGCACAGGCTGGCAACAATACCGACGATTTGAAAAACATTCTGGACCTGGCAATCATGACCCATTGTTTGGTTGACAAATGTGGTGATCTGCGGGGTAGTGTAGATTAGAACTAGACCAATTGTCCAGAGAACCAGTGTAAAAATTATTGTAACCTGTTGAAAAAGATTTGGTCAGGTTAAATCATTGTAAATAATAAGTTAAGCAAATCGGATTGGAGCTTCGCTATGTTAAAATCACTCTGTAAATACTAATTATAGTAGAAGAGTGATGTTATTGTTTAACAGGATCAGGCAGAAAGATAAATTAGTTTATCCTAACCAAGAAGATTCCAGAGCTTTAAATCCTGTGTATCCCGATGTTAGATTTGCAGTTATCAGTGATTTGCATTATTACAACCTTTCACTTGGCATCAGCGGGGCTGCGTTTGAAAAAAACCTGCATCAGGATCGCAAGCTGTTGAAAGAGAGTGCGGATTTGATCGATCTGGCGGTTAGTTATATTGCAAAAACAGAA